>JAFGFW010000157.1 GCA_016930875.1 Deltaproteobacteria bacterium
GAAGCGTAAAACCCAACAGCTGGCCTAGACGTTATCAAATTGTCAAAGAGCAAAAACAGCTTGTTTACTTGTTTACAAGACTACCGCGAAGCGGTTTCGTTCAACTAATAATTGACGGACAAAAAAGACCCTATAGCCAGACGACAAACGCACCAGTTTTGGTGTATAAAACTCATTTTCTCTTTGATAACATACTGATTTAATTAGGGGCCGATTTTATCGTATGATGTATAAAATGCCAAAATTCTGCGTGGATTGCACCAAAAACGATGAAATTTGTGACCCAAAATCAACATTGGTGCATAAATACATAAAACGTTTCATGAATAACACCAATGTTGGTGCATAAATCACATTGTTTTGTTTGTAACCTGCTGATTTACTTCAATGCCAAGTTCATCAAATGGTGTATAAATGCATAAAGCCACACATGAATCACACCAGTTTTACAAATGTGCACTTTGTCCACTGTTTTTTGTTCAGTTACCACATGTTATCAACAATAACAATCTTCAATGCCCACACCCACCACAAGCGATGCTCACCAGACGCAAAGACCGCAGAGAGAGTCTTATTCTTGTCCTATCCCGCCAAAGGCCGGGCGATTGGACAAGACCACTCGTGACGTTAAGGGGGACATCCTGCTTTTCGTTACAATACGATTCCAAAACCCACCCTTTACAATCCTCATAAATATTGATAAGTTCACTCCCGGCTCAGTTCAATCCCACCTTCGGCAGGATCATCCCGCTAGCGCAAACGACGAAAGAATGTTATCCAAGTTGCTCTCAAAAGATGTGTGATCGAACCATATATATGTTCTGTTCTTGCCAATACTGAAGTTAACAGTTCTTATGACAAAAGGTTTGACAAGTGCGGGCAAAGAATTATCATTAACATTGGTGTCTAGCTCGCCGCCAGTTCGCTTCAAGTCTGTTCGCCTGCCCCCCCAGCAAGACAATTGCCGATTAGCAGAGCATCAGAGAAGATTGAGTGGGCTGTCTCTTTTTTCGGAAAGTCAGATTCTTTGGGCAGGGCTTGCAGGTGGAGACACGGAAGTCAAAAAGAGAGAGGTCTTACGATGAAAAGAATGGTCGCAATCACGTTGCTGGTCGTCATGCTGACCATGTCGGCATTGGCAGCAGGAGCCTATCTTGCCACAAGGTTTTTTGTTGATCCGGCATTAAAGGATCTCAACAGGGCTGTAGCTGCCGTACAGCCCGAGGCCCAAAAACAGTTAATGCCTTATCTGCAACAATTGCAAGAACTTCGCGATACAGGAGGCTTCTATGTCCCCTGTGTTCTATTCCTGGCAGGTTTAACGGCGACCTTGATCCTTTCTCCGTTGCTACGCAGCTCGGCCAAGCGCCTTGTGGTCACGCGCAAGGAAACACCCAAGGCGGCGGCAAACATTTTAGCAGAACAAGAAAGACCGATAAAAGCTGTTGGTGATGACCCTGTAGATGTGGGCGCGTGTCGGATACTGTCCATTCTTCAAAACAAAGGGAGACTGATCGATTTCCTACAGGAAGATATCACCGCATATCCGGATGCTCAAATTGGTTCGGCTGTGCGCCATATTCACGAGGACTGCAGGAACGCTCTCAGCGCATATATCAGCCTGGCTCCGGTCATGTCTGAAAAAGAAGGGGAGACAGTGGTGGTCTCCGAAGGGTTTGATCCTTCCGAGATCCGGCTCACAGGGCAACTAACACAGAAGGCGCCTTTTGAGGGAGTTCTCCAGCACTCTGGCTGGAAGATCACCCAGATAGATCTGCCTGAGCAGCCCAAAGGCCAAAAGCATAGAGTAATAGCCCCGGCTGAGGTGGAAATCGGTTAGATAGTGTAGACAACCCATGGAACCATCAAGATATATCGTTGGCATAGATCTGGGGACCACCAACTGTGCGGTCGCTTATGTGGATACCCTTGCACAGGAGGAGGACGATAGGCCCAAGATCCGTCTTTTTCGCATTGCCCAAGTAGTAGCCCCTGGCACGGTGGAAGAGCGGCAACTTCTGCCGTCCTTTTCTTATCAGCAGGCCACAGGAGAATTCCCTCAAGGGAGCCTGGATCTACCGTGGCAAGAGGAGTTGGGGTTTGCGGTGGGAGCCTTTGCCAGAGAACGAGGCGCTGAGGTCCCTGATCGGGTCATCTCATCGGCCAAATCGTGGCTCAGCCATTCCGGTGTGAATCGCACTGCGGCGTTACTACCATGGGGGGGCGCAGAAGAAATTCCGCATATCTCTCCGATTGAGGGCTCATCCAGATTGCTAAAACATATTCGTGATGCGTGGAATCACGTGATCGCAGGCCAAGACCCGAGTCTTTTTCTGGAATCCCAGGAGATATTCTTGACAGTCCCTGCCTCCTTTGATGCGACAGCGCGGGAGCTAACAGTCCGTGCCGCAGAGATGGCAGGGATATCGCGGGTTACACTTTTAGAAGAGCCCCAAGCCGCCTTTTATGCCTGGATCGAAAGCGCCCAAAACGCATGGCAAAAGGAAGTGCGCGTGGGCGATGTAATCCTTGTCTGCGATATCGGCGGCGGCACCACTGATTTTAGCCTTATCCTGGTCTCGGAAAGGGAAGAGGAACTCGTTCTTGAACGGATTGCTGTGGGAGACCATATCCTTCTGGGTGGAGACAACATGGATCTCACGTTGGCCTATGCCATTAGAAATCGTTTGGCAGGTGAAGGAACCAGGCTGGACAACTGGCAAATGAGAGGGCTCCTGCACTCCTGCCGGCGGGCCAAAGAGGAGATCTTTCAGAATCCTGATTGCCGTTCCTGTCCGGTCACGATCCTGGGGAAGGGACGACGACTTATTGGAGGTACAATCAGCACGGAGCTTACCAGCCAGGAGATAGAAGAGGTCATCCTGGACGGTTTTTTTCCAAGGTGTGGTGAGACTGACCGGCCACGGGAAAGGCATCAGGCCGGGCTGAAAGAGTTAGGGCTTCCGTATGCTTCAGATCCTGCTGTGACAAGGCACATGGCATGGTTCCTTCAAAGGCACAGCAATGACGGCAATCTCGCAGGCGAGACCCTAAGGCCCACGGCCGTCCTGTTTAACGGAGGGGTCATGAAGGCCGGGCCCTTGCAGCAGAGGCTGGTGGAAATCCTTGAAAGCTGGGACAAGGGTAAAAAAGAGTTAAAGGTGCTTTTTTCCCAATCGCTTGATCTGGCAGTGGCCTGTGGGAGCGCATATTACGGCTTGGCCCGACGCGGCCGTGGGATACGAATCCGCAGCGGCACTGAGAGGTCCTACTACATAGGAATCGAAACCGCCATGCCCGCAGTTCCCGGGATGCTCGCCCCGGTTAAGGCGCTCTGCGTGGTACCCTTTGGTATGGAGGAGGGGACTGAGGCAGATCTGCCGGATCAGCACTTTGGCCTGGTGGTGGGAGAAGCGGTATCTTTTCGTTTTTTTGGCTCGACTACTCGACACGACGACAGGATCGGAGACGTTATAGAAGACTGGGAAGAGACAGACATTGAGGAACTCGTCCCGTTGGAAACACGGCTTGCAGCTGAAGAGGGTCTCGAAGGGAGCCTGGTACGAGTGCGGTTGCGCATAAAGGTGACCGAGATAGGAACACTGGAACTTTGGTTTGTCTCCGAGATCAAGCGTTGGAGACTTGAATTCAATGTTCGGCAACCGTGAAGATTTGGTTTGCCGATTTTGCCCGTTGAGCCATACCCCGAGTACAGATGAAACAGGGTGCACAAAAAAGATCCCGGTACGTCATAGGGATAGACCTTGGCACAACAAATTCCGCCATTTCATATATCGATACCCGCAGATATCCGACCGGTGGGGTCAATGCCGTTCAAACCTTTCCTGTCCCCCAGTTGACCGGCGAGGGGGAAATTGCACAGCGCAAGGGGCTTCCCTCTTTCTTATATCTTTCAACCGGTCACGATCTACCCGCAGGAAGCCTTGATCTGCCCTGGGCAGAAAACAGAGATCTTGCAGTTGGAGAATTTGCCCGCATCCAAGGGGCAAAGGTCCCAGGGCGCCTTGTTTCCTCTGCAAAATCGTGGCTATGTCACTCAGGTGTGGATCGCAAGGCGCCTATTCTTCCGTGGGGAGATGTGGGAGAGATTTCAAAGCTCTCCCCTGTGGAGGTCTCCTCCCTTTATCTCAGGCATATGCGTGACGCATGGAACCATACAGTAGCTGTCGGCGATCCTGCTAAGCGGTTTGAGGAACAGGACCTAATCCTCACCGTGCCGGCCTCTTTTGATCAAGTTGCCAGAGAACTCACCTTAGAGGCAGCAAAAAAAGCAGGTCTTGCCCATGTTACGCTCCTTGAAGAACCTCAGGCTGCATTTTATTCGTGGATAGCCTGTCACGAGAAAGATTGGCAACAAACCATTGGTCCGGGAACGGTCGTCCTCATTTGCGACATTGGAGGGGGGACCACCGACTTTACCCTGATCCGTGTAAAAGAGGGGGAGACTGGGCCGGTCCCCGAACGCAGCGCAGTGGGAGAACACCTCCTCCTTGGTGGCGACAATATGGATCTGGCCCTGGCCCGTTTGGTTGAATCCCGGATGATGGGTGGCAGTGAAAAAAGGCTTGATTCTCTTCGCTGGCAAATGCTGACCTCCCTTTGCAGAAGCGCGAAAGAGAAAATTCTCACAGAAGGAGAGCCTCAATCCGTTCCGATCAGCCTTCCAGGGCGTGGCAAAGGAATCGTTGCCGGGGCTTTGTCCGGCTCACTCGATTCGGAGGATGTACAAGATGCTATTATCAAGGGCTTTTTCCCGTTTACACAAGCCGATGAAATGCCGATCCCAAGGACTGGCAGCGGTATTCAGGAGTGGGGGCTCCCGTTTGCTGCAGATCCTGTTGTTCCACGTCATCTCGCGGCGTTTTTGAAAAGACACCAGGCGGCCGATTCTTCCCAAGCCGATGATTCCCTGTCACTACGACCAGGCGCTATTCTTTTTAATGGCGGAGTGTTTACGCCCAAGGGCATTAGACAACGTGTGGTAGATATCGTGTCGGGATGGTTTTCAAAGGCCGGAGGGGTCAAGTGGCGTCCTGTGGTGCTTGAAAATGAGCTCCCTGCCGTGGCAGTAGCACGGGGTGCCGCATACTACGGCATGGTGCGCCGGGGCCGCGGAATCCGCATTGTGGGTGGAAGCCCGCGCTCCTATTACGTAAAGGTCGTAACCACGGGTGAGACTGAGAAATCGCCCGGACAAATCAAGGCCGTATGCGTCATACCCAGGGGCATGGAAGAAGGGGAAAAGGCAGAGATAGAATCTCCAGTATTCAAGGTGCTGCCAAACCAGCCGGTCTCTTTTTCGCTTTACAGTTCTAATGCCAGAAAGGGCGATCAACTCGGCCAAGTTCTTGCTCTGCAGGAAGATTCATTGTTTAAGCTCCCTCCACTTCATACAATCTTGCGGTTTGGGAAAAAAGGGGCTGTCCGAAAAATACCGGTCTACCTTTGTGCTCGCCTCACAGAGGTCGGGACCTTAGACCTTGCTTGCCATTCCAGGGAAACCGAGCATCGATGGAGGCTCGAATTCAATATCCGACCAGCCGTAAGTGAAAAAGTAGAGGATAGAGAGCGGCTCAAGAAGAAGGGACGGAAAGAATCAATTTCAGAAAAGTCAATAGCAAGGGCCTTGAAGACCCTGGGGGCTGCATTTAGCGCTGAAGGGCCTCTTTCAGATGATCAGGCCACGCCCGCCACTGTCATGAAAGCGTTGCGCGACCATCTTCGTACGAGCAAGGAGAAGTGGCCGGTTCCGGTCTTGAGGCGTCTTGCTGATGCCCTCCTTACAGAGCCAGACCGGCGAAAAATAAGCCCCAGACATGAAGAAAGGTGGCTGAATCTTGTCGGGTTTTGTCTCCGGCCCGGCTATGGTGACGTGGCGGATAGCTATCGAATGCAGCAGATATGGAAAGTCTATCATGCCGGTGTTATCTTTTCCCGTGACCGACAATGCCGGGTGGAGTGGTGGATCCTGTGGAGACGTGTGGCCGGCGGCTTGAGCCAGAAGCAACAGATGGCCCTTTTCCGCGACCTCTGTCCGGCTCTTCTGCCCGGGAAAAAGAAAGGAACCAAGCAACACCGCCTTGCCGCGCCGGAGCGGACCGAGATGTGGCGCACCATGGCCAACCTAGAGAGACTTCCAGTTGAGAATAAGGAAAAGATAGGCAAAACGCTCATAAAGCAAATCGGGACCTCCCGCGGTGAAGGGCTTAATATGTGGGTTCTTTCGCGTATTGCCTCACGCATTCCTCTCTACGGCCCTCTAAACGAAGTGGTTTCTGCCAGAACGGTCACACGCTGGATAAGACGGATACTTGAAACAGAGTGGAAGAAACCGGATCAGACAGGGTTTTGTGTAGTTCAAATGGCGTGTTTTTCCGGAGACCGGGAAAGGGAACTCGATGCGAATCTCAAAGATCGCATTGAAGAAAGACTGAGCGGATTGGAAGACAGCGAGCGTTTGTCTCAAAGATTGCACGAAATGGTTTCTCTGAGCACTACTGAACAAGGCCGCGTCTTTGGCGAAGGCCTGCCAGGGGGGCTCCATTTGGCAGAATAGTCCCTTTTGGAGAAGGGAGCCACAACGCGTGAAGAACCAAGCCATCCTGATCAAAGGGGCCAGGCAGAATAACCTCAAGAACCTGGATCTGGAAATCCCCCTGAACCGTATCACCGTCGTCACAGGCGTGAGCGGTTCGGGAAAGTCTTCTCTGGCCTTTGATACGCTCTATGCTGAGGGCCAGCGCCGGTATGTGGAGACCTTTTCCCCTTATGCCCGGCAGTTCATGGATCGCATGGACCGCCCCCAGGTGGATCGCATTGAGGGTATCCCGCCTGCCATTGCCATCGACAGAAAAGACCCGGTGCGAACATCCCGCTCCACTGTGGGCACCATGACCGAAATCACGGACTATGTTAAACTCCTTTACTCCCGCCTGGGCCAACTCCACTGCAAGAAATGCGGCAAGCCCGTAACCCCCGAAACCCCGGACCATGTATGGAAGGTCCTAAAGAACCGTGCAGCGGGGTCTGAGATCGTGATCACCTTCCCTGCTCCTGCAAATGGCGCAAGCGCCGATCAAGTGCGCAAAAGATTAGCGCGGATAGGCTTTGACCGTTTCTTTTCAGACGGCAAGATTAGACCTCTAACGGACTGGGAGGCAAGCGATGATGCAACAGAGCTTAATATCGTGGCAGACCGGGTTTTGCTGCAAGGCAAGGATCGGAAGCGTATTGTGGATTCCCTGGAGCAGGCCTTTCGTTTTGGAAGGGGTACGCTCGATGTGTGGATCAAGCCGGACCAGCGCCTTGCATTCAGCAACACCCTTGAATGCGCTGACTGCAAAATTCCTTACGTCGCCCCCCAACCGAACCTCTTTTCTTTTAACAGCCCGCTTGGGGCCTGTGAGTCCTGTCGGGGATTTGGCCGAATCATTGATATAGATCAGGACCTCATCATCCCGGACCACGCCCTTTCCCTGGAAGAAGGGGCCATTAAGCCATGGGGAGACTGGGAAGACCACCGCACGGAATATGACGACATGATGGCCTTTTGCCGGCGCAAGAAAATACCCACAGATATCCCCTTTGATCATCTGACACAAGATCAGAAAAGGGCAATTATTGAAGGAACACCCAGCTATTATGGGGTGCGGGGTTTTTTCAAGTGGCTTGAATCCAAGACCTATAAGATGCACGTCAGGGTTTTTCTCTCCCGATACCGGACCTACAAAATCTGCCCTGACTGCAATGGCGCCCGTTTCAAGGAAGAGGCCTTGCTGTATCGACTTGGTGCGCTGAACATCGGCCAGGTCTATGCCTTGAACGTGGATGAGACGAGCAGATTCTTTGACGCACTCAATGTCCCAACCAGGGATGAAGCCAGCCAGATCCTTCTTGATGAAATTCGCGGCAGGCTCAAATACCTTCGGAACGTGGGACTCGCGTATCTCACTCTGGATCGGCAATCCCGCACCCTTTCCGGTGGCGAGGTACAGCGCGTTGCTCTGGCTTCAGCCCTCGGCTCTTCCCTGGTAAACACCCTCTACATTCTGGATGAGCCGAGCATCGGCCTTCACCCCCGGGACAACCACCGTCTCATCCGCATCATGAAGGGCCTCAGGGATCTGCAAAACACCTTGGTCGTAGTTGAACATGATCCGGAAATCATCAGCCAGAGCGACTTTATGCTGGACCTCGGGCCCAGGGCCGGCGAGCACGGCGGCCAGGTGATGTATTTTGGCCCCACTATGAGCGTAAACGGCTCCCTCACCGGGCAATACCTTAAGGGTGAGCGGCATATCTCCATACCCAAGAAGCGGCGAAAGCCCAAAGAGGGCCGATGGCTGGTAATCGAGAAGGCGGCCGAACACAATTTGCGGGACATCGATGTTCATATTCCCCTCGGCCTCCTGGTCTGTTTGACAGGGGTCTCGGGCTCAGGCAAATCGACCCTGGCAGAAGAGATCCTGTACAAGGCCATCAAGTGGGTCAAATGGGACCCCCAGGGCAGACCCGGTTGCCACAAGACGATCACAGGCCTGGAACAGATCGTCGACGTCGTGCTGGTAGACCAAAGGCCCATCGGACGCACCCCCAGGGCCAATGCCTTAACGTATACCAAGGCCATGGATCCCATCCGCCGCGTGATGGCCAACACATCGGAGGCCCGTGCCAGGGGGTTTGGGCTGAGCCATTTTTCTTTTAATGTGGCAGGAGGACGGTGCGAAACGTGCCGGGGAGAGGGGTTTGAAAAGGTGGAGATGCAGTTTCTTTCCGATGTCTTTATTACGTGTCCGGACTGCGGTGGAAAGCGCTTCAAAAAGGAAATCCTGGAAGTGACCTACAAGGGCCAGAACATATACAACATCCTATCCATGACCGTTGATCACGCCCTCGCTTTTTTTGATGACCAAGCCAAAATAAAGGCCGCGCTTGAGCCCATGGTAGATGTGGGCCTCGGTTACATTCGGCTTGGCCAGCCCATTAACACCCTTTCAGGAGGCGAGGCCCAACGTCTTAAGCTCTCTCGATATCTAAAGGCCGGAGACAACGGCTTGCGGCTTTTTATCTTTGACGAACCCACCACCGGACTCCACTTTGACGACATAGAAAAACTCCTGGCAGCCCTCCAGCGGCTTGTTTCTGAAGGCAACACGGTGCTGCTGATCGAACACAACATGGATGTTGTCAAGGCAGCAGACTGGGTGATCGACCTGGGTCCTGAAGGTGGAGATGAGGGCGGCCAGGTCGTTGTGGCAGGCCCAGCGGAAGAAGTGGCAAAGCACAAGAAATCTCATACAGGCCGGTTCCTAAAGGAGTATCTGGCCTGCCGAGGGCGGTTGGCGCCGTGCAAGTCCTTGCCTTCTAACATAGAACCAATTCGATCAACCATTTCCTCCGCTACCCTTCCCTCTGCCTCGTCAAAGACCCGCCGTGTTTCTGGCGCAAAGGGGGAGTGTTTGGGAGTGGGTGAGGCCATCACAATAAGAGGCGCCCGAGAACACAACCTGAAAAATTTAAGCCTTTCCATCCCCCGCAACCAGCTCGTGGTACTCACAGGGGTATCCGGCTCGGGCAAATCTACTCTGGCTTTTGACATTCTCTTTGCCGAGGGTCAACGCCGTTATCTGGAAAGCCTAGCGCCTTATGTCAGGCAATATGTAAGGATCCTTGAACGGCCTGATGTGGATGTCGTGACCGGCCTTCCACCCACCGTGGCCATTGAACAGCGCGTCAGCCAGGCCGGTCGCCGGTCGACTGTTGCAACGCTGACCGAGATCTATCATTTCCTCAGGCTCTTATACAGCAAGCTCGGTTCCCGGCACTGCTCACGTTGCGGCCGCAAGTTGACAACCCAAACCGCGGACCAAATCGCGGATCAGATACGGGATCGGTTCGAAAAAAAGCAGGCCATGGTCCTGGCCCCCAAGGTGGCAGGGCGAAAAGGGTTTCACAAGGCTGTGTTGGCCCAGGCCATGCTCAAGGGGTACAGGGAAGCGCGTATCGACGGCAGCTTGACAAGACTGAAAAGGAACATGGCCCTGAGCCGCTTTCATGAGCACACTATTGAGCTTGTGGTGGGACGCCTCCCAACAGAAGACATTTGCGGGCTGGTGGCCCGTGGCCTGAAAGAAGGGGGCGGAAGCCTTTTGGTTCTAGACCCCAAAGGGAAGGAAGAGGTGTTCAGTCTGCTGGGCATCTGCCCGGACTGCGGCATAGGCTTGCAGGCCCTGGACCCGCGACTCTTTTCCTTTAACAGCACACACGGGGCGTGTCCCCTGTGTGACGGACTGGGTGAAATAGAGGTTCCGGACTCAGATGAACACAAGGTGTGCCCTCAATGCCAGGGAAGTCGCCTAAAGTCTGAAGCCCTGGCCGCAAAAATCGGGGGCCATTCCATCTGGGACCTGGTGCAGCAGCCGGCTGACCGGATGCATAGCACTCTCAAAGGGTTTTCCTTCGGCCCCCAGGAATCGCCCATAGCCGTACCAATTTTGGCTGAGATCCTGACACGCCTTTCCTTGCTCGACCGGCTCGGGTTGTCCTATCTTGCCCTGAGTCGAAGCGGTCAGACCCTGTCCGGGGGCGAGGCCCAGCGTGTCCGGCTGGCAGCCCAACTTGGATCAAGTCTTACCGGTGTCTGCTACATTCTGGATGAACCTACTATCGGCCTCCACGCCAGGGACCACAGGATGCTCCTTGATGCTCTCAAAGAACTCAAAGAACGGGGCAATTCGATCCTGGTCGTGGAGCATGATGAGGATACTATCCGCGAGGCTGACTGCCTCATCGATCTGGGCCCCGGAGCCGGACAGGACGGTGGCGAGGTTGTAGCCCGTGGCCAATTGGCAGACCTGAAAAAAGTCTCTGCATCCGTTACTGGCGCCTTTTTTGACGGGCACCCGCACCGAATTACTTCCCGTCTTAGGCCTTACAAAGACCGCCCATGCATCACAGTTCGCGGGGCAACACAACACAATCTGAAAGGCATCGACGTTGCGTTTCCTCTTGGTGCGCTGATCTGCGTCACAGGGGTCTCGGGTTCCGGCAAGTCCACGCTTCTTAAAGAGACCCTATACTATGAGGTGAGCAACGGGATTCTGAAACAACACCATGGCACGAGGCGGTGCAAAAAAATCGAGGGATGGGAAACCCTGGAAAGGGTTCTGGAAGTGGACCACAGTCCCATTGGCCGCACCCCTCGCTCTGTGCCTGCCTCCTATGTGGGATTCCTGTCTGAAATACGCAAGCTATTTGCCATGACCCCGGAGGCCAGGGCCAGAGGATATGATGCCGGCCGGTTTTCATTCAACGTAAGACGGGGCCGCTGCGAGGCGTGCAAAGGGCACGGCAGCCTGAAAGTCGCCATGAGCTTTCTCCCTGATGTCTATGTTCACTGTGAGGCCTGTAGCGGACAACGCTTCAACCATGAGACCCTGGCGGTCACCTACAAAGGAAAAAACATCTCTGAGGTCCTGGAGCTTACTTTTGAGGAGGCAGCAAGCTTTTTTGCTGCCGTCCCGTCTATTCGCCGTCCGATCCGGGTTGTCTCCGATGTCGGCCTTGGATATCTGCGCCTGGGACAGCCCAGCCCCACCCTTTCAGGAGGCGAGGCCCAGCGCATAAAGCTGGCCGAAGAACTGGCCAAGCCTTCCAAAGGCCGCACTCTTTACCTCTTGGATGAGCCGACTACAGGGCTTCACGTGGCTGATGTCCAGAGGCTCTTGATAGTGCTGCAAGCATTGGTGGACGAAGGCAACACCATAGCTGTGATTGAACACAATATGGAGGTGATAAAGGATGCCGATTACATTATTGACCTTGGCCCGGAAGGGGGCGATGAGGGGGGGCACATGGTGGCAGCAGGGTCCCCCGCGGAGCTGATAGCCCATCCAAACGAGTCTCACACGGCCCACTATTTGAGGAAACACCTTTTTCCCGAGCAGGTTCACAAGAATTTCTGACTCTCGCGTTCACTTTTTTGCATTTTTTGCTTGACAGACACCATATCTTGTGGTGATAGAATGAGACTGGTGGAATATATAGTAGAAAGAGGTATTTGATCAATACCTTGGCACAAAGACGGTGACAAAAGCGGTTGGCCTATGTATATAGGGGCCTGTGGTTTTGAGTAACAGCATTCAGTCCCAACGGGAACAACATGTATTGTGCTCACGCCATGGTAAGTAGACTGCCGGACCCGGATCAGAGGTGGATGCAAAGCTCGACATCTGCAGATGATATCGCCCTCACACGGATGCACGAATCAAGCAAATCTCTCAATCTCATCCCACAGCTCCTTGTGGTTCTCTCCAACCAGAACAAGCCAACAGTCGAACTCAAACTGCATAAAGAGATCATCTGCGAAGAAACCTTGAGATTCGAAAGCAGGTGTAAAGAAATCCTCGTTTGTACGAAAGCTGGCGCTAAGCAGAAAAAGGCAAGGAGGATGCACCATGCCCAACATTTTGATTGTAGATGACCAGCCATGTATTCGGGAACTGATTTCAGAAGAACTCATCTACGAGGGGTATGAGGTTGAGAGGGTGGGTGATGCAGAATCGGCGAGGGCCTATATCAAACGGTCACGACCGGATCTTGTGCTTCTCGATCTATATCTTGACGGACCTGATGGATGGGATGTGTTGCGTGATATCAAGAGGCAAGATCCCCATCTACCCGTCCTTATCGTGACCGCTTATGACAGCTTTCAGGATGATCCCCGCCTGTCTCGGGCAGATGGCTACGTGATAAAGAGTACAGACTTCTGGGAACTCAAACACCAAATAACCAATGCCCTCAGGCAGAAGCAGGAGCCTCAAGGCAGGGTGGAGGCAAAGAAGGGGTTCTTCCCCGAAGTCGGTGTGGCACAGCTTCTTTGAGGCTATTTTATTCAATTAAAACACAAGATAAGGGAGGATAAGATGAGATTTCAAGAGATCCAAAAGATGGCCAAGGAAATGGGTATTAACACATACAGGATGAAAAAGGCAGATATCATCCAAGGTATTCAAAGAAAAGAAAGCAATATCGACTGCTACGGCACGAGCAGGGTGGACTATTGCGAAGAGGCACGGTGCTTGTGGAGAAGCGACTGTCTATCCTCGAATAGTAACGGAAACGGAAGATAAGTCTCAACTTTCCCGCAGTGGTCTTCGTGAAGTCAAGGAGGCAGAGCCATGAGAAAAATTGCTCTGGTCAATCAAAAAGGCGGCTGTGGCAAAACGACAACAGCCATAAACCTGGCTTGTTGTTTGGCGGATGACGGCAAAAAGGTCCTCTTGATTGATCTGGACCCGCAAGGGCATTCAGCTTTGGGCCTGGGAGTGGAGTCCGACCAGATCGAAAACAGCATCTACGAGGTCCTCTTAGGCGAAATACCGATAACCAAAGCCGTTCTGACCTTGAATAAGAACCTTGACGCCATTTTTTGCAATGTCGTCCTGAGCGCCTTTGAGCAGGTCATGGCCGGCGCCCCGGAGCGGGAATACAAACTCGCACGGAGCCTTGAGGGGATTGAGAACGACTACGACTATCTCATCATTGACAGTCCTCCCAGCGTGGGTCTCTTGACTTTTAATGGTCTCATGGCCTGTGAGGAGGTGATTATTCCTGTTGACTCGAGTTCGTTTTCTCTTCACGGGCTGGGGAAACTTCTGGATACTATCCGGATAATCGAAGAAAAGGCGGGGCACGAACTCTCCGTTAAGATCCTGGCCACAAACATTGACCGCAGGACCAATTTTTGCAGGGGTGTGGTGGAGGCGTTGAGGGCTCACTTCCCTGAAAAATGCTTTGAGACCGTTATTCACACATGCACCCGATTAAGAGAAGCTGCAAGCCACGGGGAGCCCATTAGTGAATACGACAGGCATTGTGTGGCCTTTCGCGATTATCAAAATCTCACCCACGAAATTTTGGACGTTGAAGATGCAATGCAGGCTAGGATTGCGACCCTTGAACTTTTTTCGGAAGGCAAGGAGCTTTTTGGGAAACTTGGGGAAAGGACGGTCACGTTTACGTTTGAGGCCCCCGAGAACGCCGTGGTTCAGATCGCCGGCGATTTCAACAACTGGAGTGCCGAGGACCTTCGCTTCATGGATTCTCCCGGCAGTCCGGCTTGGCAGAAACCCATTTTGCTCAAGCCTGGCTCCTACCAATACAAGTACCTGATTGATGGGCACTGGATTACTGATCCAGCAAACCGGAAAACGGTTGACGATTTTTTCGGAGGCGCCAATTCCGTCATAGACGTCTCGTGAGGCTAAACTCGCCAACAGCCCGAAAACGGATGGCACAGTCAACGGTTTCAGGTGCAAGTTCCGCCTGCGGCGGGATTGAGGAATGAGTCGGACTTGAAGTACGCTGCAATGACTGAAAATGAATCCCGCTGCAGCGGAACGTAGATGGCCATCTTGCGAAGCCATCAGGGATGGATTTGTCCCGAATGGAAGAGAAGAGAAAACTGGGCAGAGGGTTAGAAGAAGTATCTCATTTGTTCCTGTCCGGCCACCCTCAGCCGCATGATGCAAAAGCATGCACAAAAAAAGAGGTTCAGGTCGACACCGGACAAAGCAGCGTTTTGCCTTCTGACACAGCAGAAAAAGAAGGACTCAATGAAGCCTTCTCCACTGTGCGGGTAAAGCGCAAGCCGCCGTTGGTTTTTGTCTCTTCAGAGAGCCTTCTTGCCAAAAAGCCTCTTCTTGTGAATGCTTTTTTCATAGTTCCCACGATTGTACGTTCAGAGGAACTATTGAACTCATATTTGTTGATCAAGCAGATTTCCCAAGGCATGTCTTGCAAAGAGGTAGGGCTCTTGATATTGGAGGAAGATCTTCCTGAGAAGGCTGAGGCAGCTTTTAGAGTGATCACGGAGATGGCGCACAAGTTTCTCTCGTGCAAGATACGCCTGGTGGGGACCACTCCCAAAGGGGAAGGGTTGTTCCCCTCGATCCTTGGCAGGGCTCCTTTACTGCCTGAGGCGGAATCGCCCGTTTCTCAGACAATGGGCAAGCTGGCGGACAGACTGATCCAGGAGAACACTCATCTGAAAGGAATCAACAATGGCAAAGACAGTCTATGACGCTGTTTCCACAGCGATTACAAGAGACGAATTGGTGGATGCGGCAAAGAGATTCTTGATGCATTCCGGCTCGAATAAAGACCTCGTTCTCCTAGACAACATTGAATCTCCCCAGTTCGGCTCATCAGATCTTGCATTTGTAAATGGCGAGAAAACGCTCTTGATGGTCGCCCGGATAAATGACGCAAGGGATACTGAGAAGTTCATTGTTTCGTCAATGTCCTACTATTGGTGGCTTGAGCAATTCCTCACAATCAGCGAGGTTTTTCACAACGGAAAGACCGGATTGGATATGCATCTTTTCTCTAATGATTTTTCTGCTGCAATCGAGTGCGTGATGGATAAGCTGGGCGGAAAATTCAATGTTCACCTTGTCAAATACAACATTCTGCAGGTTGAAGGCCTTGATGAGCCCGCAGCATACTTTCAACGTATGACACCTGGGGACCTTGCCCAAGATGCGCCGCCGGAAAAGCATGGAAGTCAAGAAGAAGCGCCGCCAACAGAGGAAACAGAGACATCAGACGCCCTTGAAATCTCGGCCCCGGAGTTAGAGGAATTCTACCGCCTGAAGGAGCATTACCTTGAGTGAGAAGACACGTTAGCCCCCTATTTGTCCCCCTCATATTCCTGGGTAAACCTTTGAAAAAATGTATCCATGAATCTGTGTCTCTCTTCGGCCATGCGTCGACCTTCTGCTGTTAGCATACGGTCTTTGATCCTGGAAAGTTTCAGCCTGTATTCCCGATATCCAGTGTCTTCCTCTGTGTACGGTTCCGTATCCTCCGGTTCCACATGAGGATTATGGAGCTTGGCCCCCACCTCTCCGGCGAAGAGAAAAGCCCTGGCAATCCCAACAGCGCCAATGGCATCCAGTTTATCGGCATCAAAGAGCACCCGGGCCTCCAGGGTTTCAGGATGGTGGTTTCCGCGGAACCTGTGCGTTCGGATACAGTGGATGATGTTGGCCTTTTGCTCCTCGGCAATTGAGTATTTTGCCAAGACCTCACGGGCCATCTCGGCCCCTTTTTCCGCGTGGCAAACCCCTCCTTTTGATTCATCCTCACAGGAGCGCCCAACATCATGAAGGTAAGCCGCAATCTCCAATACCTCCAAATCCGCCCTCTCAACCCGGCCTATATGCATACACAGGTTATAGACTCGCTGGCTGTGTTCCCAGTCATGGCTGCCTCGGGCATGAGAAAAACACCTTGCAGCAAAGGCCTTGATCTGCTCAATAGTAGACATCACTGACATTCTTTTTTGGTTCCGGTTTATCTGGGTTAGGAGGTTACCATATGGATCTAAAGGTATTGTTCACAACGTTTGGAATGATCTTTCTCGCCGAGCTTGGAGATAAGACGCAGCTCGCCACTTTGTCTTTTGCCGCCGAAAGCGAGTCTCGGCTTGCCGTGTTCCTCGGCTCTGCAGGGGCTCTTGTGGTAACCTCCTTGCTGGCTGTCGTGGTTGGCGCCGGGCTGGGCAGGCTTGTTCCGGCAAACTACGTGAAGACAGGGGCAGGGGCACTCTTTGTCTTACTGGGCATATGGATGATAGTCTCTTCAGGAAGTAGATAGAAAAAGGGGCACTTGCCATACTGGTTCCCCCAAAAGTTCGCATTAGACGGCAAAGCAAAAAGTTCCAAATTCAAGGCGCGCAAATCCTGAGGAATGAGGCGTACATATGGTACGCCGCAGTGACGAAGGATGCAGCGCAACGCAGAAGTTGGACTTTTTGCGAAGCCGTCAGCCATGCTTTCGGGCAAATTCCTCCATGAAATCCACCAGGGCCCTGACCGCCTCAGGAGAGGTTGAATTATAGATCGAGGCCCGACACCCTCCCACGGAACGGTGCCCTTTCAGTCCGCCCATGCCATTGTCCAGGGCTTGCTGGACAAAGTCTCTTTCCAGTTCCTCACTTGGGAGGCGAAAGGTCACGTTCATGAGCGAGCGGCTATCCTTTTCGGCGGCGCCCGAATAAAACCCTGTTTTGTCAATGGCATGATAAAGGAGATCTGCCTTTTGCCGGTTCAAGACCGCCATCTTTTCAAGCCCCCCAACTGTCTCTTCCAGCCATTTTAGCACCAGTTGAATCGTGTAAATGGCAAAACAGGGGGGGGTGTTGAACATAGAATTTTTCTCCACAAAAGTCGTATACTTGAGCATGGTGGGAAGATCCTGGGGCACACGTTCCAGCATGTCCTGGCGAATAATGACCAGGGTGGCTCCTGCCGGGCCGAGGTTCTTTTGAGCTCCGGCATAAATCAAGCCAAAAGGAGAAGGGTCTAGGGGTCTGCTCATGATGTCCGAAGACATGTCACTGATCAGGGGGATTCCTGTGGTGTCGGGAAAAGATGCCCATTGGGTACCCTTGATTGTATTGTTGGAAGTAATGTGCGCGTAGGCGGCATGCGGACTAAAGGATATATCTTTGGGGATACACAAAAAATTCTGCTCCTCCGAGGTGGCAACCACATTGACCTCCTTTGCCTGAATCCTTGCCTCTTTGATCGCCTTGGTGGCCCAGGTGCCGGTGTTCACATAATCAGCAGACTGGCCATCGGGTAACAGGTTCATGGGAACCATGCAAAACTGCATGCTTGCCCCCCCTTGCAGAAATACCACATGAAAGCGCTCATCCAGATCAAGGAGCCGCCTCACACGGACCACAGCATTCTCAATAACGTCATCAAACCATTTCGATCGATGGCTCACTTCGGTGATGGACATGCCGGAGCCTTTGAAATCCAGAAACTCTGCCTGAATTTCCTCTAAAACCGGCAACGGAAGAGCCGCCGGCCCCGCGTTGAAGTTATGGATTCTCCCTTTCATTTCAACCTCCTGATTGCATCGAAGCTATAAAGAAAAGGTCGCAGGTGTCAAGAGGAAAACCCTCAAACAAGGATTCAGCCTCTTGACAAGTTATTCACTTTAGAAGTAAGAAATATGCCTGATGTGGTCAAATTATGACGGTTTCGCGAGAAGTCTCAACCACGCCGATGGCGCGGTCATTTTCATCAATGATGATGAGGAATCGTTGAAGGAGAGAGAAAATTGAAAGTCCTGGTAAGTGATAAGCTTGCAGATGTCGGCATCAAGATGTTCGAAGAAGCAGAGGGCATTGAGGTTGACGTGAACGTTGGCCTGGCGCCAGAGGAGCTAAAGGCAATCATAGGTGACTACGAAGCATTGGTCATCAGAAGCGCCACTAAAGTGACCGGGGAGATCATTAAGGCAGCTTCCCGGCTGAAAGTGATAGGGCGGGCAGGTATCGGGCTCGATAATGTGGACATACCGGCAGCCACGAAACAAGGCATCGCTGTCATGAACACCCCAGAGGGAAATGTCGTGACCACTGCCGAGCATGCCATTGCCATGATGCTTGCCCTTTCGCGCAACATCCCCCAGGGGACAGCGTCCTTGAAAGCTGCCAGGTGGGAAAAGAAACATCTGCAAGGCAAAGAAATCTTTAACAAAACCCTGGGAGTCCTTGGCTACGGCCGGATCGGGAGTATTGTAGCTGACCGCGCCAGGGGACTTAAGATGCAGGTGATAGTGCACGATCCCTACGTAAACAAAGCACTGGTAGAGCAAGCCGGGTTTGAGGTGGTCTCCCTGGAAGACCTTTACAGACGTTCGGACTACATCACCGTTCATGTGCCCAAGCTGAAAGACACAATCAACCTGGTCAACAAGCAAGCCTTCGAACGGATGAAGCCCGGCGTGATGATAATCCACTGCGCCCGTGGCGGTATTGTGAACGAAAAGGACCTGACCGAGGCCCTTCGAACGGGCAAGGTGGGAGGCGCCGCCCTGGATGTCTTTGAGACTGAGCCTCCGGGCCCCTCACCTTTGTTTGAATTCGACAACGTCATTTGCACTCCTCACCTGGGGGCGTCCACGGCTGAGGCCCAGACCAACGTGGCGGTGGCAGTGGCTGAACAGATCATCTGTTACCTTCAAACAGGAACAATAATGAATGCCGTAAATGTCCCCTCTGTCACCGGTGACTTGTTGGCCAAGCTCAGGCCTTACTTGAGCTTGGCCGAACGTATGGGTAACCTCCAGGCCCAGCTTGCCGAAGGGGCCATACAGGAGGTCACCATCATGTATTCGGGAGATTTTGTGGGCTTCGACATGGCCCCTGTCACAACGGCTGCTTTGAAAGGGTTGCTCTCTCCGTTTCTCAAAGATGAGGTCAATTTCATCAATGCCCCTGTAATCGCTAAAGAACGGGGCATTAGAATCGTTGAGTCTCGGAGTGTCGAGACTGAAGACTACACGAATCTTGTCACCATGAACGCTGTGGCCGCCGAAGGATCCAACACGGTCTCCGGAACCATATTTGGCAAGCACGAACCGAGGATTGTCAGGATCAACAACTTCAGGCTGGAAGTCATTCCCGAAGGCCACCTTCTTCTCATCCATAACGTAGACAAGCCCGGCGCCATCGGGAGCATCGGAACGGTACTCGGCAAACACAACGTAAATATTGCTCGGATGTACGTGGGTCAGGAGAAAGATGGCGGCCGAAATGTGATCTTCCTGGATACAGATACTCCCGTAGCGCCAGAGACCCTTGAGGAGCTGCAAGCCCTTCCCTTGATTAAGTCGGTCACGCCACTGGAATTGTAGTCCACCGCTCAGGATTCCAACAACGCACTTCCTGCTTGATCTTATCAATCGGGAGAGCAGAAACCAAAGGATTTGGAAAGGAAACACAATCTTGACAACGTGGTTTAGAGTACGTATTAATATAAGATATATCATCTCGTGAAACCATTGTCTCGTCAGGCTATAGACAGTAGTGAAAGCAAGGAGGGGAGCATGGCGGAAGAAGAAAAGGGATTTGTCATAAAGGACAAGCGAGCTTTTTCCTCAGAATCCGGAGAACCCACACCTGATGCAGCGCCAGAAACCAAAGAGGACAAGGCAGAACAAGCTCCAGAAGAGGGCGCTCCCAAGGCTGAGGGAAAAACAGCAGCGGATGAGGAGATCCGGCTTCCTGAAGTCAATTTTTCTACGTTTGTTTTTTCACTCAGCTCATCAGCCATTCTCCATTTTGGGGAAATACCGGATCCTGCAACGGGTTCGAAACGCAAAAGCCTCCCCATGGCCAAACATACGATTGATATCCTCGGGATGTTGGAAGAAAAGACCAGGGGAAACCTGACCGATGATGAAGAAACCCTTCTGACAAACATTCTTTATGATCTAAGAATGCGATATGTGAAAGAAGCCTCATGAATTGAAACCGTAATAGTTCACCTGCTTTGTCATTTCGAACGAATGTGAGAAAGCTTAGCCAATATAGCGCACGGTCAGGACATTACAAGATTTCTCCCTGGCCCAGACCAGGTTCTTAAATAGCGCCGGTTATTATTCTCATGTCGCGCCCCTGGCCCAGACCGGGTTTTTCTCTCCTGGGCACTGTCCAACTTCTGTCGCGCCAGGGCGGGCAGGGCGGACGCTTCACTCGAAATGGCAGCTTATTGAGATTTTTTACGAAACCATCAACCGTGGAAGGAAAAATGTAAATGAGACCGATAGACCCAACTAGCACGAATACACGACGCCTGGCCTTGCTGTCTGTTGCGCTGGTTTCTGCACTGGCAGGCATGCTCCTTGCCGCAGGCCTTGACATTACCGAGAATACCACGGCTTCGAGTCCATCTCCGACGGCAATCGTGCCGGGCAGTTTTACGGAAATAGCACAGGCGGTTAGTCCGGCCGTGGTCAATATTAGCACCGAAAAGGTAATAAAAAGGACTGGGCCGGCCTTCAGACATTTTCAAAGCCCCTTTAGCAAGGATGACCCCTTTCATGATTTTTTTGAGAGGTTTTTCGGAGACGGAAGACAAAAGGAGTTCAAACAGCGCAGTCTTGGTTCTGGCTTCATCATTGACGAGGAAGGGCATATCGTAACCAACAATCACGTGGTAGAAAATGCCGACAAGATCAAAATAAAGCTCAAAAACGGCAAAGAGTATAATGCTGAAATCGTTGGGCGAGACCAAAAAACCGATATTGCCTTGCTTAAGGCCAAGGGGCTGAAAGGTTTTCAAATCGCCAAGTTGTGCGATTCGGACGACGTGAAGGTAGGTGAATGGGTCGTGGCCATTGGAAGCCCCTTTGGGTTGGAACACACTGTCACCGCAGGTATTGTCAGCGCCAAGGGCCGGGTTATCGGCTCCGGTCCTTACGATGATTTTATCCAGACCGATGCCTCCATCAATCCCGGAAACAGCGGCGGACCCCTGGTTAACATGAAGGGCGAGGTAGTTGGCATCAACACGGCCATTGTCTCCAGGGGCGGTGGCAATGTCGGAATTGGGTTTGCAATCCCCGTAAATCTGGCCCGCGGCATTATCGGACAGCTTGAGGCCTCCGGCGTGGTAACGCGTGGCTGGCTCGGTGTGAGCATTCAGGATCTGACTCCGGAACTCGCCGATTATTACGGTGTGAAGGACGGCAAGGGGGCGCTGATCGGAGAAGTCTTCGAGGGCGACCCTGCGGACAAGGCGGGCATCCGTGCAAAAGACGTGATCATTGCAGCGGATGGGAAGAAGATTGAAAGCAGCAGGGATTTGTCCCGAGCTATCGCAGAGACCTCTGTTGGCAAGCGAGTCACGCTCAGGGTGCTTAGAGAAGGAAAAGAGCGCACTTTCAGTGTCAAGATCGTGAAACGCACTGATGAGAAAGAGGCGCTGACCACAAAGGGGGCCACAGAAGAGACCGAGCTGGGCATGACAGTATCTCCGCTCACCCCGGAGCTGGCGAGACAGTTCCGGATCCCTGATGCTGAAGGTGTTGTGGTAATAGGCGTTGAAGAGGGTGGTCCGGCGGACGAGGCCGAAGTCCGTGAAGGAGATCTTATCCTGGAGATAGGTCATGAGCCAATTAAAACCCTTGAGGATTATCAGAGACACATAGGAAAGGTGAAAAAAGGCGAGACCGTTCCCCTCCTGGTAAGGAGAAAGGCCGGCTTTGTTGCACTGAACATTACAAAATAGGTTAGTCGGTTGAACCTGTTGGGCCCGTTGATCTGGTTCCTAAACACATGACCGGCACACCGGCCAACGGGCTAAACCGGGAACATGACTACACTCGCTATATCATCGCCTGCTAAGATAAATCTTTTTCTTAGAGTAGTCGGAAAACGGGAAAATGGCTTTCATGACATCGTGACCCTCATGTGCCGTGTTGATCTGTTTGACACGGTAACCCTTTCTTTTGACAAACCATCCATAAGCGTCCATTGCGTCCATCCCGGGGTCCCGGAAGGGGAAACCAACACAGCTTTCAAGGCGGCTGCCTTGTTTTTTGAAGCCGTATCAAGAGATGATGGTGCGGGCATCTCCATAGAGAAGGTGATCCCGGTAGCTGCAGGTCTGGGTGGTGGGAGCAGCAATGCGGCTGCCGTGCTAATGGGATTGAACGAGCATTACGGGTTTCCTCTAAATGACAAGGAGCTTATGGACATGGGACTAAAGGTGGGCGCAGATGTCCCCTTTTTTCTCTTCAGACATACGGCTGTGGCTAGAGGAGTTGGGGAGCATTTGGAGCCCTTTGACAGGATGCCGCCATTTTGGGCCGTCTTGGTGTGCCCAAAATTCCAGATATCTACAGCATGGGCCTACGAACACCTAAATTTACGATTGACAAATTGTGAAGAAAATTATATGGTTTCTGAGTTTTTGGAGGACCTTTCCAAGCTCAAGGGCCTTTTGTGTAATGATTTAGAGCAAGTAACCGTTGAGAAGTTGCCTGAGATAAACACCATCAAAAAGGCCCTTCTTGATCTCGGCGCGAGGGGAGCGCTCATGTCCGGAAGCGGCCCTACAGTTTTCGGGCTTTTTCATACCCTGCAAGAGGCCTCTGAGACGTTTCGAAGAGTACAGCATCTGCGGCGTTGGAATACTTTTCTGGTGAAGTCGTTGCTCCCTTGATGACTATGTTGGGGTGTCGTCAAGTGGTAAGACACAGGATTTTGGTTCCTGCATTCGGAGGTTCGAATCCTCCCACCCCAGCCATAAAATCGCTTCGCGATTTTGTACCATCATAATTTGGACGTGGTGCCAAGTGTGGGCTGTCATTAATGCATAGTCTTATTCTGTTTGCGGGAAACTCTAATCGTGACCTGGCCAAGCATATTTGCCATCACATAGGGATCAGGTTGGGCGAGGCCGAGGTAAAAACGTTCAGCGATGGTGAGATCCAGGTAGAAATCAGTGAGAATGTGCGAGGCAAGGACGTTTTTGTCTTGCAGTCCACTTGCGCCCCTGTGAATGACCATCTGGTGGAACTCCTGTTGATGCTGGATGCCTTCAAGCGCGCATCAGCGCAGAGAATCACAGCAGTCATGCCCTACTATGGCTATGCCCGGCAGGACAAGAAGGTTGCGTCTCGCGTGCCCATTAGCGCAAAACTGGTGGCCGACATACTCACGGTAGCGGGCGCTGACCGCGTCATCACCCTGGATCTTCACGCCGGGCAGATCCAGGGGTTTTTCAATATTCCAGTGGACAACCTCTTTGCAGCGCCGGTCCTCCTAGAGCATATTAGACAGGAGCTAAAAAACGATACGGTCATCGTCTCTCCCGACGCAGGAGGTGTCGAACGTGCCCGGGCCTTTGCCAAGCGTCTCCACACCCAACTGGCCATTATCGACAAACGACGGGTGGCGCCCAACCAGGCCGAGGCCATGCATGTGGTCGGTGATGTCCAGGGAAAAGTGGCCGTTATACTTGATGATATGGTGGATACCGCAGGGACTATCATCGAAGCGACTTCGGCCCTAAGGGAGCACGGCGCTTTGGAGGTTCATGCTTGTTGCGCCCACGCAGTACTGTCAGGTCCTGCTGTAGACCGCATTGCCAAGTCAGACATAAAGACGCTCGTGGTGACCAATACCAACCCCTTAAATGGAAAGGCCAAGGCGTGTGACAAGATCCGTGTGCTATCCGTATCCAAGCTTTTGGCAGAGGCAATTCACCGCTCTCATACGGGCAGTTCTGTGAGTTCCCTCTTCGTATAGAATCGCTTCGCGATTTTATGACTATTGTGGGACTTTTCTTAATACAAGCGGCGAATTCAGCCGTCGTAGCCGCCGACTTCGCCATAGTAGCCTTGGCTACGACGGCTGAAAAGGCTACTATGGCGAAGTCGGCGCCGCGTTATATGAAATCGCGAAGCGATTTCATGGAGGAAGGCATAATTGGAAACATTTCAGCTTGAAGCAAGTCAACGTAAAAGCACTGGAAAGGGCCAGGCGCGGGCGCTCAGGCGGCAAGGCCTGATTCCGGCCGTCCTGTACGGCCCTAAGACTGAATCGATACTCCTGACCATATCAGACTTTGATCTTGGCAAGATCCATAAGGAAAGCGGGGGCGAACACGCTATCCTGGATTTAGTTATCAAGAACGGGGGCACGCAGAATAGAACGGCCATGATAAAAGATATGCAGACTGCTCCTGTAACCAGGCAGTGTCTTCATGTCGACTTCTATGAAATATCCCTGGATGAGGAAATTACACTAGAGGTCCTGGTTGAGCTAACCGGAAAATCCATAGGCGTCGAGCGCGGAGGTTTTCTACAACTGGTTAGCCACCGATTGGAGGTCTCCTGCCTGCCTGCGGATATCCCGGACAAGATTAGCATTGATGTGTCCGATCTCGACATTGGGGATTCCGTGCACGTAGAGGATATTAGTTTAGGAGAGAAGCTAACGCTCCAGTTTGATACCAATTTTACCGTGGTCACGGTTGTAGCGCCTGTTGTGGAGGAAGAAGAAGTCCCAGCAGAAGAACTCGAAGAAGCTGAAGAGGCCCCAGGCGAGGAAGCCAAAATTGCCGAAGAAGGGGCTGACAAGTAGAGGCTAAATGCCGGAGGATCGGGTTCGCTTAATTGTGGGGCTGGGCAACCCGGGCGAACAGTATCGGTTCACCCGCCACAACATGGGATTCAGGGTGGCGGATCAACTGGCACAGGCCCATGAGATTTTACTCGATAAGCGTAAGTTTAAGGTTATTTTCGGGCGGGGCAAGGTGGAAGGGCAAGCGGTCATACTGGCCAAGCCCATGTCCTTTATGAATCGGAGCGGGCCGGCAGTCAGGGATTTGGCTCACTTCTACAAAGTAGGGACGCAAGATATCTTAGTCATCCACGATGACACAGATCTTGTATTTGGCAAACTAAAGATTAAGCAGAAAGGAGGGGATGGAGGACATAATGGCGTGAAGTCTCTGATCGAGGCGTTGGGGAGCGGTGCATTTGCCCGCCTCCGTATCGGCATTGGGCGTCCCGAATCCCGGCAGGGGGTCAAAGAGTATGTGCTGGGAAGATTTGATGCCCAACAGGAACCATTCTTGGAGGAGGTTATCTCTGCGGCACAGGGTGCGGTGGAGACGATACTCTTCCAAGGGGTGAGAGAGGCGATGAATCGATTTCATGGCAAAACAATTACAGAAAGTAATGTTGGGAGGAGACTATGACTAAATTTATTAGTAATGCGGAGCTTTATTGTGCACTGGTAGGCCTTGCCGGTGTAGTTTACGCCTTGTTGTTGGCCAGTGCGGTAAAAAGCGCCCCTGCCGGGGACGAGAAAATGGGCGGAATCGCCGCCGCAATCAAGGAAGGCGCTATTGCGTATCTGAACCGCCAGTTGAAAACTGTTCTTGTAGCCGCTGGCGTCATCGTGGTTATTATCGGGGCGACCCTTGGCATCCAGACTGCCGTCGGCTTTATTATCGGCGCCACTGCTTCTTATTGTGCAGGCTATATTGGCATGCGCGTGTCGGTCCTTGCAAATGTGCGAACGGCAGAGGCCGCCAAGAAAGGGATGGCAGCCGGGCTCTCCCTGGCCTTTAAAGGAGGCTCTGTAACGGGCATGATCGTGGCCGGTCTGGCCCTGGCATCTGTGGCCGGCTATTATACCATCACACATGACATCAGGGCCCTGATAGCCCTCGGATTTGGCGGCAGCTTGATATCCATCTTTGCCAGGCTCGGTGGCGGGATTTTCACCAAGGGCGCTGACGTTGGCGCGGATCTCGTCGGCAAGGTCGAAGCCGGAATCCCGGAAGATGATCCCAGAAACCCTGCAACTATTGCCGACAACGTGGGTGACAATGTGGGCGACTGCGCAGGCATGGCCGCAGACCTCTTTGAGACCTATGCTGTGACAGCCGTGGCTGCCATGCTCCTGGCCCACCTCCTTTTTCCGGAGTCCAAAGTTGGACCGGAAGTTTACCACAAGGCAGTTACCTTCCCGCTCGTGCTGGGCGCCATCTCCATTTTTGCGTCTATCATTGCAAGCTGGTTTGTAAAGCTTGGCTCCAGCGGGTATATCATGGGCGCCCTTTACAAGGGGATGTTCGGATCAGCCATTCTTGCGGGCGCTGCCTTTTACCCGGCAACCAAGGCCATGATGAGCGAACTCGGTATGCCCTTTATGAACATTTATCTGGCTACCCTGATCGGTCTGGTCCTCACAGTCGGCATCGTGATCATAACCGAATACTATACGGGCATTCGAGCTCCTGTTAAGGGTATTGCCCAGGCTTCGACTACGGGCCATGGCACCAACATCATCGCAGGCCTTGCAGTGAGCATGCAGTCCACGGCCGTTCCGGTTTTTCTGATCTGTGCCGCTATTTTCACCTCATATCAGTTGGCAGGCCTGTTTGGCATCGCCATGGCGGCCATGAGCATGCTGTCGATGACCGGCATGGTTATAGCCATTGACGCCTACGGGCCTATCACCGACAATGCAGGCGGTATCGCCGAGATGGCAGATATGGATGAAAGTGTGCGCGCAGTGACCGATCCCCTGGATGCCGTTGGAAACACCACCAAGGCCGTTACCAAGGGCTATGCCATCGGTTCTGCCGGCTTGGCAGCCCTCGTGCTCTTTGCCGCCTACATTCAGGACCTCACCGAAGCCTCCCATGCCGCAGGCGGAGCGGCCGAGGCGTTGTCTTTTGAGCTGGGCAACGTGTACGTGATCATCGGTCTTTTCATCGGAGGGCTCCTTCCCTATCTCTTTGCCTCCATTGCCATGATGGCAGTCGGAAAAGCCGGTGGCCAGGTCGTCATTGAGGTAAGGCGGCAGTTCAGGGAAATTCCCGGAATCATGGAAGGCACTGGGAAACCCGATTATGGCGCCTGCGTGGATATCGTGACCCGTTTTGCCCTTAAAGAGATGGTAGTTCCGTCCCTTATCCCAGTGGTCACGCCGATTATCGTCGGGTTTTTCCTTGGACCGGTTGCCCTGGGAGCTGTGTTGATCGGTAGTATCATCACGGGTGTTTTTGTCGCGATTTCCATGACCACAGGAGGCGCGGCCTGGGACAATGCCAAGAAGTACATCGAAGACGGCCATCTTGGCGGCAAAGGAAGCGAGGCCCACAAGGCTGCGGTCACCGGTGACACGGTTGGCGACCCGTACAAAGACACAGCAGGTCCTGCCGTAAACCCGATGATCAAGATCCTGAACGTCGTAGCCCTTTTGATGGTGCCGTTCCTGATCTAAGAAAAGTACAACATATTTAACCCATTATGAAAAGGATTGGTGTGGCGTTCACACCAATCCTTTTTTTGTGATGGCTCTTTTTGCCTCTCCCCTGGGGGAGAGGGATAGAGCCTGCCCCGCACTTGATGCGGGGGTGAGGGGAAAAACATGCGTTAGCAGTCAAGGAAAGGGTTATGGGTTGATTGTGCCACAAAAAAGTGGTATAAGAAGATGCCTAATAACGAAAATACTCCTACCCTTTGGAGAAGACGGGAGCTTTTAGCATGTTTAAGATTGGCGACCTGGCAGTCTATCCTGCCCACGGCGTGGGGCGCATCGAGTCCATCGAGACACGGAAAATCTCGGGGGAAGAACAAGATTTCTATATCATGAAGATCCTTGATAATAATATGATTATTATGATCCCCGTAAGCAACGTTGAGTCAGTGGGGTTGCGGGATATCATAGACGTAGGGGACGTGGCAAAAGTCTATGAGATTATGAAAAAGCGCGACATGCCCGCGGATAATCAGACTTGGAATCGACGATACCGCGAATACATGGAAAAGATCAAGACCGGTTCAGTCTACGAAGTGGCTGAAGTGCTCCGCGATCTGTACCTGCTCAAGGAAGACAAAGACCTCTCTTTTGGGGAACGCAAGATGCTCGATACCGCTCAAAGTCTTCTTCTCAAAGAGCTTTCAATCTCCAAGAAGACGGACGAGGGCGCTATCATGTCGGATATTAACTCCATATTTGATCTGGAAGAAAATGACTGAGGGGCGGGGTGCCTGTTTTCAGTCTTACGGCAACAGAAAAGGAAGCAGGACGCCGCCTCGACACGGTCATAGCAGCACGAATTCCTGCCCTGTCCCGGTCCTATGTGGGGCGATTGATTCGAGAAGGGCGCGTTACGGTCAATAGCCTGACGACAAAACCCGCGTATGTCGCCAGACGCGGCGATGTTGTCCGGTCTGAAATCCCAATCCCACAGCCCATTACCTGTAAGCCCGAACCGATTCCTCTTGCTATCCTTTATGAGGATTCGGAGATCATTGTATTGAACAAACCTCCCGGCCTTGTAGTCCACCCTGCGGCGGGTCACCAGAGCGGAACCCTTGTAAATGCATTGCTCTACCATTGTCGGGACCTGCAAGGCATCGGGGGTGATCTCCGGCCAGGCATCGTCCACCGTCTTGACAAGGACACTTCCGGGACCCTGGTGGTTGCAAAAAATGACATGGCCCACGACTGCCTGAGCCGCCAGTTTAGAAAGCGCCAGGTGCAGAAACAATATCTGGCCCTGGTTTGGGGAGATATGAAGGCATCGGCAGGGGTCATCGACTTGCCTATAGGTCGCCATCCTGTCGATCGGAAAAAGATGTCCACAAAGAGCAGGAGAAGTCGGTCTACGGAGACCGGCTGGAAGATCAAAGAAGCCCTTTCCGGCGTGACTCTACTTGAGCTTGATCTGAAGACCGGACGGACTCACCAGATTCGGGTCCACTGCGCGGCCACAGGTCATCCCGTGGTTGGAGACGCTACATACGGCGGGACGAAAAGATGGAAGGACGCGCCATTGCGCGATGTCAGGCATATCCTCAGGTCCGTGAAGCGGCAAATGCTCCACGCCTGGAAGCTTGCCTTTGCACATCCCCGCACAGGGGAATTGATGAGACTTGAATCCCCTTTGCCAGAGGATATGGCCTCGGTGCTGGAGTCCCTTCGGGCCCTCACCGGACAAGGAATGCAGAGTATTTGATGCTCTCAGTAAGTAACTGTTAGATGTTTGACAATGAAGCTTGAAACATATAAGAAGTTGACCCATGCGGTATTTGAAGTGTTGGGATCTGCCCGCCAATTGACGATCATGCCCTCAGCCGGTGGCAAATCACCTGTTATCTCTTTCCAAATGCCAACGTTGGCTCTCCTCCCGAGTGCCCCCTTCCATCCCGCACATACATTTTGTGCCGCCTGTCAGTTTAGGCAGCAGCTTTTGTCAACAATGGGGGGGCGGTCTCTGAATGGCGCTGGTTTGTGCCAACAGGCGTTTGCAAAATGTTGATCTGTTGTGTTTGTGAAGTCCGCGCGAATCTGATGATGTGAACAAGGGAGGCAAACAAATGATGCAAAACATTCGGATCGGTATTGTTGGGGTCGGCAATTGCGCCAGTTCGTTGGTTCAAGGAATAAGTTATTACAAGCACAAGAATGGTGAAGACGCCATAGGCTTGATGCATTGGAACATCGGGGGATACAGACCGTGCGACATCGAGGTAGTGTCAGCGTTTGACATTGACAAGCGAAAAGTCGGCAGGGACGTGGCAGAGGCCATTTTTGCCGCCCCGAATTGCACCACCGTATTTTACAAGGACGTTCCAAAAACAGGCACTACTGTGAGGATGGGCAATATCCTGGATGGTTTTTCTGAACATATGCGGGATTATGATGACAAATACACCTTTGTCTTGGCCGACGAACCCGGACCTGACATGGAAGAAGTCGTCCGCATTCTCAAGGAATCCGGCACGGAGATTTTGTTGAACTACCTTCCTGTTGGGTCCGAAGATGCGACTCGCTTCTATGCCGAGTGCGCCTTGGAGGCAGGGGCTGCCTTAGTAAATAACATGCCTGTATTCATTGTCAGTGATCCTTTCTGGGCCAAACGATTCGAGGAGAAGAACATTCCCATCATCGGAGACGACATCAAGGCCCAGCTCGGAGCCACCATAACCCATCGGACCCTGACCGACCTGTTCAAGAAAAGGGGTGTCAAGCTGGAGCGCACCTACCAGCTCAATACGGGCGGCAACACCGACTTTCTGAATATGCTTGATCGCACCCGCCTTCTCTCCAAGAAAGAGTCAAAAACAGAGGCAGTCCAGTCGGTTGCGGCCAAACGGTTGGACAATGAGAATATCCATATTGGCCCCAGTGATTATGTGGCCTGGCAAAAGGATAACAAGGTATGCTTTATTCGAATGGAGGGCAAGCTGTTCGGCGATGTGCCCATGGACCTGGAGTTGCGCCTTTCAGTGGAGGATTCTCCCAATTCCGCCGGCATTGCCATTGATGCTATCAGGTGCAGCAAGTTGGCCCAGGACCGGGGGGAGGGCGGCGTCCTGTACGGGCCATCGGCCTATTTCATGAAACACCCGCCCCGGCAATACACAGATGACCAGGCCTACACGATGACCGAGGCCTTTATCGACGGAACCGAAGGAAAGAAGCCGGATGAAATACTTGATTATCGCCGCCGGCAAAGGCAGCAGGCTGTGGCCGAAGGGTAAAAGCAAACCCCTCATTTCCATTTTAATGTCTTAGGGTATAACTTATCCGCTTCACTATGGCGTACCTAATGAAAGCATTCCCATTAGAAAGTGCAGTGAAGAGAAACACGCAGAAAGCCGACGCGAAATGAACACGTATTGTGTGGATTGCGGCAAACAGCTTATCAGGGGATATGACAGTAATGAGGCCCGTGTCTGAGAACCAAAGCACGGATAAACATCTGAATGGCTCATGGAAAAAAGATGGTCCCCGAAGCGTAGGATAAACCTAAAACAATGGCTCCTGTTCACAGTGGTGGGCATATTGTCAGCGGCAATATAGTTGACATAATAAAAGGGGCGTATTGTGATCATTTGAAATTTGTTTCATTGTCTGATAGATGAAAGGCTGAAAAAGCAAAAACAAGACTGGGATCCTGGAAACATGGGCTAGACCAAGGACGCCTGCATGGACTAGCCCAGGGGAAGGAAACCAAATGAACGTTCTGTTAATCTACCCGGAATTTCCGGACACATTTTGGAGTTTCAAGCACGCACTAAAGTTCATTCGCAAAAAAGCAACCTTGCCGCCACTGGGCCTGCTGACGCTCGGGGCGATGCTCCCGGCAGAATGGTCCAAACGGTTATTCGATCTCAATGTGACAAAGCTCACTGAACAAGGCCTGACGTGGGCTGATTGCGTGTTTATCAGCGCCATGGTGGTGCAAAGAGAGTCAGCACGTCAAACCATTGCACGGTGCAAGGAGGCGGGCCTCAAGGTCATAGCTGGTGGACCGCTTTTTACGAGCGAGTACGAGGAATTTGAGGATGTCGATCATTTTGTGCTCAACGAGGCCGAACTGACCCTGCCTTCTTTTCTGGCGGATTTGGAAATGGGATGTGCCAGGCGCGTCTACGAAACATCCGAGTTTTGTGACATCCGGCAGACGGCTGCTCCTATGTGGGAGTTGGCCGACCTGAAACGGTATGCCTCAATGAGCATCCAGTTTTCCAGAGGCTGCCCGTTTGATTGCGAGTTTTGTAATGTGACGGCGTTATTCGGGCACCGGCCGCGTATCAAGAGCGCCGAGCAGATTGTTGCCGAACTGGATGGCCTCTATAATCTGGGATGGCGTGGGCAGGTTTTCTTCGTGGATGACAACTTCATTGGCAACAAAAGGTATCTTAAGACCCAGCTCCTGCCTGCGTTAATCGAATGGCAGAAAGACAAGAGAGGGATACCGTTCTATACGGAAGCTTCTGTCAATCTGGCCGACGACAACCCATTAATGGAGATGATGGTCGAGGCCGGCTTTGACGCGGTCTTTATCGGGATTGAAACGCCGGATGAGCAAAGTCTGGCTGAATGCAACAAAATGCACAACAGAAACCGTGACCTAATCGAAGACGTCAAACGGATCCAACGAACCGGCTTGCAAGTACAAGGTGGCTTCATTGTCGGCTTCGACAGTGACACCCATTCCATCTTCCAACGGCAAATTGATTTTATCCAGAAAAGCGGGATCGTGACTGCAATGGTCGGTCTGCTTCAGGCTCCTGCCGGCACAAGACTTTATGAACGCTTGAAACAAGAGGGCCGCCTGCTAGGTGATATGTCGGGCGATAACGTGGATGGCACAACCAACATAATCCCTAACATGGACCTTAGTGTGTTAAATGAGGGGTACAAGAATATAATGAGCCACATCTATTCACACAAATACTACTATAAACGCATTAAGACCTTCCTGCGAGAATACAAGGCCCCAAGGATTGAAATTCCGCTCGACTTTCAGCGTTTTCTGGCGTTCTTTCGTTCCAACGTACATTTGGGTATTTTTGGCAAAGAGCGATTCCACTATTGGAGGCTGTTGTTGTGGACGCTTTTTCGCCGCCCCGAGCTGTTCTCACTGGCCGTTACATTGGCGATCCAAGGCCATCATTTCCGCAAAATCTGCGAATTGCACATCTTTTGATCACTGGACCGTTTAGACTCAACAGCCCTAGAAATAGCTCCACGTGAGGCAGAAGCAAGAGGGGATGTTATGCAGAGGTCTTGTTTAATGAGCTTGGGGGGCATTCCGGCCCCCCAAGTCATATGGAGATTCTAGATTTGGTTTGGCCTGATCATTCCACAAGGAATTTCTTGATCTCATTGGTTTGCGGATCAATCAGGTGAATGGCACAGGCCAGACAGGGGTCAAAAGAACGGATGATACGCACCACATTAATGGGGTTATCTGCATCAGGGATCGGTGCCCCGATGAGCGATTCCTCGTACTGGCCGCGATACTTTTTCTCGCACCTAGGCGATGCATTCCAGGTTGAAGGAACCACACACTGATAATTGGCAATCTTCTTGTCCTTGACTTTGACCCAATGACCTAACGCACCACGGGGCGCTTCAAAGAAACCGGCCCCCTCGCCCTTTTCGGGCGGCTCATAGTGGGCCGAGTCATGGATCTTGAACCCCGGTTTGGTCATTTCCGCAAGCAACTCATCGCACCACTTGTAGCACGCGTTTACGAGCAGCTTGGTTTCTATGGCCCTGGCCGCATGACGTGCCACTGCCCCGGGTTTTGCGCCCTTCTTGACCAACCCCAGGACATCAGGATTCTTGGCCACAAGCATCCTTGCAAGCGGGCCGACCTCCATGGGCTTGCCTTTGTACCGAGGCGCCTTGACAAAGGTGTAGGCCTCCTTCTTATCAAGGTCAAAGACCTGCTCGCCATTGTAAGGATGCTGCGGTTTATCATCTTTGTACCAGCCGTATTTGACGGATTCGGTGATCTTGCCGGGATCAAATCTGCGAACCTTGATATTGGTCGGGTCCAAGTTCTCGATCGCCCCGGCAGGGAACACCAGGTTCTTGCCCGCCTTATCCAACTCAAGGGCGCCATAAGACAGATAGTTGTAATGGCCACCACCCAGACCCATTTTGGCCAATGGAAATAGAGGGCCTGTCCCAAAGGCAAGCACATCCGGGATATAGACCTCGTTAACGAACTTGGCCTGCTCATCCAGCATGGTGCGAAATTTCGCCACCATATTGACGTCAGGATACTGCGTACAGCCACCAACCACAAGGCTTTGGTAATGAGGCTGCCTGCCGCCGAAGATCGCACCCATATTCCTGGCCCTGGCCTGCATGGCAAGGGCATCAATGTAGTGCTTGACTGCCGAAATGACCATGTCCGGGTCCTTCACACAGAACTCGTCCGGCTTATACCGGGGGGTGAGAGGAAAGGTATCATTTGACTTGACTAAACCGACTATTTTGTCTTTCACAGCATTCAGGGCCTTGTCATTTCCCTTGTAAGCGGCCACTGCCATGATATCAAGATAGTCAAGGGCACTGAGGTGGTAAAAATGGAGAACATGGTCATAGATAAATTGTGCTCCCATGGCCAGGTTCCTCAAAAGGGTCCCGCCCCAGGGAACATTAGCCCCAAAGGCTTCATCAAGAGCCCTTATACTTGCCATCTGATGAACGCTGTAACACACGCCACAAAAGCGGCTCGTTACAAAGGGCGCATCTCTTGGATCTCTTCCCTGAAGAAGGGCCTCAAACCCGCGGGCCATGGTGCCGGTGCTCCACGCGTCTTTGACTTTGCCGTTTTCGATCTCGACTGTTATGCCGAGATGTCCCTCAATTCTGGTAATCGGATCAACAGTAATCTTTTTTCCCATCTCTTACCACCTCCTTTCATGCCTTTTTTTCTAATGGCGGAATCAACCCGGCTTTTTTTCGGGCCATGATATTTCGCGAGCGCTCGCTTTCAGCCGTGTACAGAGGCGACATGCCGTCATAAAAGTCCGGCTCTGCACAGCCCATGCAACCGGCCCCACAGTCGATGCAGTAGTTCTGCCCGTCGTTCCACCGACGAACAGCACAGTCCGCGTAGGTGTCCGGCCCTTTGCAGCCCTTTTCGTAAAGGCACCAGTTCTTCTGTGCCGGATCGTTCCAGTCTGTTAAGAACATCTCATTGTCAAAGTAGTATCGCCGCCGGCAGTTGTCGTGAATCAGTTCGCCAAAATACATCTTGGGACGGCCGATGTCATCCAGGGGCGGAGCCTTCCCGGTAGTCAGAAAATAAAGGACCGTTCCCACCAAATGATCCACATGTACTGGGCAGGTGGGAAGATTGATGACCGGTTTGTGCTTGATGATCTTGTTGACACCAACAGCGCCTGTTGGACCGGCCGCGGGGATGCCACCGTATGCGGCGCAGGCGCCAACAGCAATGATAGCAGCGGCCTTCTCGCCGGTTTCTTCAACCATTTCCCTGAAGGGCCGCCCGCCTACCATGCAAAACCGGTCATCGGCTGTGGGAATCGACCCTTCCACACAAAGGACATAGCCTCCAGCCTTAACCGTCTCCTCGTAGGTCGCTTCTGCCAGATACCCAGCACCAGCCATAAGGGTTTCATGGTATCGGATGGATAACTTGTCCAGAATCAGGGAGGACGCAGGCGGGTTCAGGGCCCCGGCAAACGAGATGGTGCACCCTGCGCAGTCCTGCCCTTCAAGCCATATAACCGGCGGTTTGGCGCTGGATGCTGCAAGGGCCTCGGAAACTTTGGAGAATAGCTCCAACTCTGAAAGGCCGAGCACGGCTGCCGTTCCTGCGCAGTACTTCATGAAGTCTCGGCGTGATATGTCACCGAATAGTCTGTTCACTTTGAAACCTCCTTTCGTAGCATTGTTGTACAATCTGTGATTGGTGAACGCTTTCTTAGCACCCCCTTTTTCGTCAATTGATGCATCGCATAGACTTGTGACCGAAATTGCTGAGGCAAAATGGAAACACTCAAACAAGTATCTTTTATTATCGTCATTTCAGGCACATCCCTTGATAATATTCTTAATCGAATTCTTGCAAATGTTGTACCATGTGACGGCCTATACTTTCATCCAACAAATCCGGAATTCCCAAAAGGCTGAGAGCTAATATGGGACAGGTGTTGACTATAACCGGTTCAGATGTTTGGTCAGGCATTTTCGATCTCGGCCTTGCACTCTATAGAAGTGTTTACGTTTAAACTGCCCTCTACCTTTCCCTTTGCCCCCTATTTCAATAACGACCCTTTCATTTCCATGTTCTACAAGGAAATTGGGAGTTTCATGGGCTGAAAGGAAATCTGAAATTGAATTTTTATACGTCACCGGCGAGTCCGAAATCATGCCTGTAAAGGTTAAAAGAGGAGGTCGGACAAAGGCAAAGAGCCTTAAAAGCTATATAGAGCGGTATTCACCGGAGAGGACGGTAAAGCTTGTCGGCAAGGTTGGCGGGAGTGACAGAAAAAACCCGTTATTGCCGCTATACTATGCTGGAAAGCTCAATAAGATACTTGATTCCTGACAAGACCTACACATTTGACAAAAAAATGGAATTCTGTAAAAAGTGTAGTTCTTAGCCTCATTGGTTGCTCGTGAAGGAACTGCCTTTGTCAATGACAAGAAAAGGGGACAGGCAAATAATGCTTGATTTCCCTATACTCCAGACACAAAAAAGGAAGTTCTTATCAACCAACCTATACTCCTTGCCCGAAAAGCGAGTTCTGCTATCAAACAAATCAAACTAATTTTGTCCTGACAACAGCCATCTCCTAAAGAACGGATCGTGGATCTTCCATTC
>JAFGFW010000158.1 GCA_016930875.1 Deltaproteobacteria bacterium
AGATCTGCTCCATTTCCTGGACACAATAAGAAAAGCTGCATAGGCTCCGATAAGTAAAACCTCAAAACATTTATGCAACGTTAGGGTCTACAAATGAGGCCATTCGACCAACGACGTTTCCCCTGTGGTCTGTCACGTTGGAATAGGAGACCTCCACTGGAAATACGGTACCACCACTTCGCTGAACGTCGAACTCCTCAATCTCTCCTTTTGTTTTGTCTATGAGGGCCTCGACGTCAGAAAATTTCCTTACTTTGCCTTCAACGAACAATTCGGCGGCGTTTTTGCCCAGCACCTCCGTCTTTTCCAAATACTCGAAGGTCCTGAGAAGGGCTGGGTTCACGAACGTGATACGTCCATCAAGATTTGTTATAATGACGCCATTGGCAGATGAATTCAGTGCATCATAAACGACACTCAACTCTTCTTGAAGGTGTCTTCGATCAAAGGTCTCCATTTCCTTTTCTCGGCCTCGTTTGCCCAGAAATTTTTTTTGGATGGCCTAATCTCGTTTTCATCCTAACAGCTATTTTTCAGCCAATACTCTTTCAATTCATCATGTAACATGTCTTGGATGGCTGCGTCAATTTTCCAGGTTATCTTCTTGATCTTAATCCCGTCTTCAATCGCGGAAAGCAGGCTTTCCATCAGTCTGGTCTCAAGGCCATCTGGGCTCTCATCGCTGGACGTTTCGTACCAAGATGATCTTTTTCCGCGATACTGACCAAGGAACGCCTCCAATTCCTGGACTTGATCATACAGTGGCAGGGAAGAGAAACGGTCCGAAAGTGTTACGGATACTTCGCCGTCTTTTTGTGTCTGCAAGCGGATATCGCTCACTGGGGCTACGCCTTTATTGTTTTATTTAGCGACAAAAAGTGCCTTGTGTTGATTCGGGCTGTTTCTCTAGCCTGTCTCATACATCACCGAGGTTCGTTGAAACACCGTCGGTTGCCGTATCAGGAACCAATTAACTAAATGAACCTATCTCTCAAGCCCCAACGATTTCCATCCCTCTCCGGTAAATCTCCTTCCCATAGTCCGTCCATAATCCTGTTCCCCAGTACCTGAAACAGCTTGTTTGCGAAAGAAGAAGATAAAGAAGAGCTTCCCGGTGGACAGGGTCGTTTTCGTCGATTTTTCCACCATCAAAACGTTTATGGAATGTAACACTCAGGTCGCTCAAAGGATCAAGAAGATCTTTGTACCCTTCCACCCAACTCTTGTTGTTCGTCCATGACGCCCTATCCAGATCAAAACCAGGATACTTCCTTTTTACTTCGTCAATAGCCCGGTCAGCTGCGCCCGGAGAATACCCATCCATACATTCCCAAATCCTGTGTTGCGATATAGGCTGAACGGACGCGCAATCGGTATGATCCATACCCATTGCCTGTATGAATTCAGGTACTCAGACCCGTTCATCGCGACTACGCCTACCTTGCCCACTTCGCCGAAGACCTTCATATAGGCACCTGTCATGATTAGCACCCTATTTTTGCTCACCTTCTTTTCAGACTGGCTTCGGCGGTCACTTCCTACGAATTAATTCTGGCATCTTGTGCTTTCCTGTTTGTGAACCCTCTTTGCGGTGTCGGTCCGTTTAAACGGCTTGTTTCTAACCAGAGACACGGCCATATACCAGTAATTCGATCCCTTTACGGACGATCATGACGGCTATGGCAGCCAACAGAAGACTGGCAATTTTGGACGTGGTCTTGGTTCCCGCGTGACCAAGGAAGCCGTTGATTGTCTCGGCAGATTTGAAAATCAATCCTGCAATGAGAATATTTAATAACAACATTGTGGCTGTGGGCAAAAAGCCGTATTCATTCAGGAGCAGTACTGACGTCGTGAGTACTGCAGGTCCTGTGATCAAAGGGACTCCCAGGGGCACCGCGCCAAGACTCTCCGGGTCCACTTGCCTTTGGACCTTTTCGGCTCTAAGGAGGTCGCTCATTGAGATCACAAAGAGCAGAATGCCACCGGCAACCATGAAATCCGCCACGCTTATCCCCAGCAGGTTCAGCGCGCCTTTCCCGATCGCGAGAAAAGCGATCCCTACGATTGAAGCCGTGATTACCGACTGACGCAGGACTCGACGCACAACAGGCCTTCCCAGGCCTTCAGTAAGCCCCATAAACATGGGAAGAACACCGATAGCGTCAACAGCGACAAAAAGGGGAACGAAACAAAGCCAAAACGATTTTATTTCCAGATCCACCATGCGTCAACAGGAACCCATGCGTCAACAGGAACCTAATACGATTTGGATTTTTCGTCTTGCAGCCCTGATCCGGTCTAGACAGGTCGCTCAGGAAGCCGAAGCACCACCGGTTTCGTCCAATCCCCACTTGAATCCCGATGGGTAAACCCGCTGCAAAGAGCTATTGAGCAGGCATATTATTGTTTGAGGCCAGGCAGTCATTCCTCCACAAACATGTCTCCTCGTGACAGCCGTGTATTCTTTCAGTGCCATAACACGGAATGTTGTTTTCCGCTCTTTGAATAGCCCGGATCATGTCAGTCTTTTTCATCCTATAGGTGTTGATGTCCATGCATTTTGCCATTTTTTGAATGTCCTGGAATCTCATCGGAACCTCCACAGTCTATCCGCCAAACATTCGGCCTGTTGCTCTCTTTGCCACGTGTGTAACGGATCTCGTTGCCTACCTCATAGAAATTCTCCCCTCTTCATCAATGACAAGGTATCTATCCACTGTGATTGTCTTTTGCTTTTCCGTCTCTTCAACAGTACCTGTCACCAGTACTCTTGCCCCAATGAGCTCAGCCACGGCTTTGCCCAGGTCAGTCCGGGCCAAGTCATACGCTTCCCCATCATCCGTCACGATTTGAGCCCTTTCATTGACCATCCCCTCAATCGTGACAGGGTCTGTCTGGGCAATCGTTCCTGAAACCAACAACCCAGCAAGCAACATAAAAGTAGCAAACCACGCTTTTTGTCTCTTCATTGTCCAACCTCCCTGGAAATAGAAATGTAAAAGGTCGTTCCGTTAGCAGGGTCGGATTCGACCCAGGCCTTTCCACCATGGGCTTCCATGATATCCCGCACAATGGCCAGACCCAAACCAGAACCCTCTGTTTGCCGTGAAACTGACAGCCTGCGAAACATGTGGTAAACCTGATTACATTCCTCTTCGTTGATGATTCTACCGTTATTGTTTACAGAAAAGATGTGAAAGTGATCGTCATGGTGGTATCCAATGGCGATCTTGGGCGATCTTGCTGAGGCTGTCACCTCCATGCTTCAAGGCATTGTTAATCAGGTTTCTAAACACCCTTGTCATGGCCAGTTCGTCGGCCATGACTTCTCGGACGCCTTCAGGTCCTAAAAGACGAATGCTTCGCTTTTCGAGCACTTCTGAGACCTCATCTCGAATCTGCTCCACGACCTTATGAATGTCTGTCTTCTCCATGTTCAGGGCGGCTTCAGTGGCACTGATGTATTCGTTAATGGCCATGACCAATCTCAAAACCTGATCGGCTGCCTTTTTAATGGCCTTGCAGTACTTTTTCAGCTTGTCATCCAAAGCATCGCCGTATCTTTCAAGGATGGATTCCATCATACCGACAATGCCTACGGTCGGGTTTTTGAGATCGTGAGAAATCGTATACGCAAAGAATTCAATCTCGTCTTTTTTCTTTTTGATTTCCTCGGCCTTAATCTTAATGGCTTCATGAAGTCTTGCCACATTGACGGCAATTGCAATTTGATTGCCGACTGCCACAAAAAGATCTACATCGGATTGGGTCAAAGACACGGTCCGTTTGGAAGCCAGGTTCATGACCCCAAGAACCTCTTCGTTGACAATGAGTGGCACACAGATAATCACCTTGAAACCCTGACCTTGAACAAGTTTTGTCCTGGCTGCGTTTTCCAGGTCTGTGACTTTCTGAGCGATAAAGCTTTTGGTTCTGACCGCTTTCCCGGAAAAACCCTCCCCGATGGCGATTCTGCGGAGGTCCTCTGTCCCCACCTCACAAAATCCTGCACAGGCCGCCAGTTCCAGTTGGTGGCCAGACTCATCCATCAAATAGATCCTTACAACGTCTACCTTATAGTGCTCTGAAACCTTCCGAACGGCCCTGTCCAAGATTTCTCGAAGACTAAGAGAGCTGGTCAGATCGCTACCGACGTCATGGAGAATGGCGAGACCCTTGTTTCTCCGTCCCAGCTTAGCCTTACTGAACTTGACAGTTATGTGTTTTCTGTTTTCCGACATAGGTATCTTCCAAGAAAAGAACAGCGGCTTCAGTCCGTACAATAGCGTTTGACCTGTTGTTGTAATTCCTCAATAAGGAATCCGGACCCGCCGTCTTTCAATCTCATCGAGGAAATCCCGGCCGGTGTAAAGAACGACAAATCTTTTCTCAAGTTCATCGGTCAGAGCCTCCACCTTGTCTTCCCCAATGCCAGTAGTGCGGACATACACATTGCGTCGCCCTTCCTCTGTCATTTCCACCGGTGTTTTGAATCATCCGGCTTGACCGCCAAAACAGAACATTCAAGGTGATTGAGCACCTTTTCAGCAGTGTTTCCGATTAAAAAACCAGTGATGCCTGTTCTTGCTACAGTTCCCATGACAACCAGTTCCACCTGCTTCTTTTTTGCCAGATCCACGATCAACTGACTGGGCTTGCCTTCCAATAGATGGACTCTGGAGGATCGGTAATCCAATGAAAACCTTTCCAAAAGCTCTTTGACTCGGGTCTCGTGGGCCTTTCGGGTTTCCTTGAGGAGGTCATCCACTACGGCCTGTTTTAGTCGCGAGCGTGCCCTAAACGTTTTTTCTCGATTCCGGCTCCAGCAATTGACTACGTGAAGGGTACTTCCTTGGGAACGGGCTAATGACGTGGCCAATGCCATGATCTTGATATCGAGGTCATTCATCTTGTCATCAAAAGGCGCAGGATCTACTGCAGCTAGAATTCGATCGACTTGTCTGCCATGGGTCGGTTTGACCGCCCAGACTGGGCAGGGACATTTGCGCATAAGGCGCATAGCCGTACTTCCCAGAAGCATTCCTTCCATTCCGTCGTTCGATTCAATTCCGACCATCACCAAGTCGTGGCTTCTTTTAAGGACTTCCCGGATGATTTCGAGAAATGGGGTACCCCACAGAACTCTCGTGGTCAGTTCGACCCCCTTTGCCTTGGCAGCTGATCTAAACCTCTTCAATTGCTCTTCCGTTTCGTCCCTGTCGCTCTTCGGGATTTCTTCAAAACCCTGTGCTTCCACCAACAGCTCTGCGCCAAAGGGATAGTATTTTAGAACCTGGATCACTGTCAGCGAAGCACTATTACTTTGCGCCAACCTAACTGCCCGATTGAAGATCTGCTCTCTGCCAGGTTTCCCGTCGTAGGCAAAAAGTATGTTTTTAAAACGTTTCATGATAAGTTGCTCCCCTTTTTACAACAATCACCGTGCAGTAGCATGAACTTGCCCCAATACGTTATGGCTAAAACGGGAACGTACTGACAAGAACCAGCAAGCTGTTTTCCCTATGGAACGATAGGCATTGTCATCCCGGCGGAGGCCTCCAGGACCTTGCCGGCCACACTGCCCATTGAATAGTCTTTCACTGCCGACTGTCCTTTTCGTCCCAGTAATACGGTCCCATAACTACTCCCTTTGGCCTCTTCTAAGATATCACTCGCCGCACTTCGGCTACCGTCAACGAGCTTTGTTGCAATTTGATTCTCACTGGATCCCGCCCTGACAATCATCTCTTGGGCTTTCTTCATGTACGGACCGATCTCTTGCCCCGCTTTTTGCTTCCAGAGTTCTTCCAGTTATACGGGGATCTGAGCAACTGTTGTGCCAAGACATTAACCCATTAACATTACAGCAGTTTCAAGCGTTCCGGCAGCCGACAAAGGAACTCCTTGTTCCCCGATGTGTAGGACCGCCTAGTCTCGAGACGAATTCCCCCACTGGGTCGGCCACAAGACATTACAATTTAAGGCAAAACAACCACAGGAACTGGAAGTTCCCCATTTTTTCTTAGGAGAACAGCGGATTCTCTTTCTGATGAAGCATGTACGAAAGGGTGGTGAAATGGGGTCAAACAACGCCTCGGGCTTTGTGACGCCTCATCAGAACCGGGGCGGGTTAGCCCCGTGTATTTTTTACGGACCTCCTTGTTCTTGTTCGACGTGATGCGGTCCCGGCCGTTTCATTGGGTTCTTCGGGACTTCTATCGTCGGGTGCAATAGCTGATTGTACCCGTTTGCTGTGTTCAACCCCCTGACACTTCTGATGATTCTAACCATTTGACCTATTGAAACCTCGTCCGGTTCATGCACATACCTCAGCATCCACAGACTCAGAAATCTCAAAAGGGTTGAGGCAAAGAAAACGACTTGCAGGGGCACGAGGTTCCGGGAAAAGACGTTAAATTGGTGACCGTCAAAGGATTCGAGTGCCAATCCGGCCACAACTGGCCCTAAGACGGCACCAAGCCCTCCGATAATGTTGTAAGCAGATATATACAGAGGCCTGGTCTTTTGTGGAGAAACGGCTAACAACAGGTTATTGGTGCACAGATTGATACCGGCCCAAAATGCACCTCCCATCAGGTGTAGAAGGATTGGGATGACGAGACTGCCTGGTCTGACTGTTGCCCACGCTAAGGGCAGGAAGACAACCACCCAACTGGCAATGCGAATGACCACCTTGTTTTTGACTTTATCAGACACTTTGCCCCACACATGCATACCCAGCAGATCAGCCAGAGCGGAAACCATGGCCAAAGCAGCCACAAATCCATAGCTGAATTGAAGGTCCCGAAGAAAATACAGGGTGAAAAAAGGGCTTGCCAAATAGACTGCGCAGTTCCACATGGACATAAAAACCAGGAAACGTCGAAAATTGGCATCTTTGAAAGGAAGGGCAAGATTCCTGCGAAAAGAAATGTCATCCCGGGAAGGGCTTATAGGCACTTCGGATACGCGGCGCAAAAACCGCAGACTCATCAGGCCAAAAATGACAGCTGATGAAAAAGTTATTGTGAATCCAAAAGAGGGACCAAGTGCTTGCGACTTCGAAAAATCCAGGAAATTTCCAAAAAGGATAGTAGCGCCGATCCCAGCTGCCCCACAAAGCATATTCCTGGTGCCAAAGAACCTCCCTCTGATGTCGCAGGGAACCAGGTCTGATGTCCAAGAGAGCCACGCAATATAACCGACGGTGGCAAAGGCGTGGGATAGAAAAATAAGGCCCAGGACAGTTGTGTGTTTAACAGTATCGTCAGAAAAAGGCAAGAGGCCAAAACCCAAAACAGGAACCCACAGCCCCCTTGAAACCCAGGAAGAGACATAGGCAACTTTCTTTCGCGTCCCGTTTTTCTGTATGAGCCTTGATGTCGGGAGCTGGAATATAGTTACCACAAACGGTAGTGCCGCCAGAATGCCGATCATGAAATCGCTCATGCCGAGATGGAGTGCAAATCCGGTGAGAAAGACCCCTCCTGTGAGCGTGGCGAACACGTGAGCAAAGATCCCATCGTAAAAGGAATTCCTGAAGTCCGGGACAGCAAGCAGTTTCATGGCAATCTGGCATCGAAGAAATCCCCCAAAGACCTGGGATCAATACCGGGAAAGGCGGTCAGGTCTGATATTTCAGAAGATTATTTTTGGAAGATTTCCATCTAGTTTTGGGGTTAGGAACAGCCTTTGATTATATCGCTTATCATTCGGAACACATCGCTAAGACGAATGATTCCGACGATGCGTCCTTCCTTGCGAACATACAGAAACATCAGGTTTCCCAGGACAAGAAGGTGGATCACTTCATTCAGTGGCGCATCGTGCTCCACAATTTCCTTTTCGCGGTGAAGCAATTCCTCTTCCGAAATGGGCGTCATCACGTTACGGACCTTTAGGTTGGCTGCTTTGTGACATGCATCATCCAATGGATTCTGAAGGAGACCGTAGTTTTCTACCATGGACTTGACAAAGTCAGCACTCCATCCACATTGCGAGATTGCCCTGCCGTCTCCCATGGATTTGTATTTTGGCTCCAGGGCTCGGAGAACATCCCAGTGACTTACCTTACCAACAACCCGCTTTTTATCATTCAACTCCCATCTACACGATAAATAAAGAATTCCTTTGGCGATGGCTTGGCTTGTGCTCGTTATTTCTCCGATATATCGCTGAGCGCTAAGTCCTTGCGACCGAACACAGGCAATGATTTCCGGAAGCAGACGATTCAGGCTCATGGATCGGATTTCCGAATCAACATTCGGATTATTGGCCACCTCGAATTGGGCCTCAAAATCGGTCAGATACCTTTCGCGCCCCAGGGACTTTTTCTTCAAGATGGCCGACTCGTGGACATCCTTTTCCCATTCATCTCTGACGTCAGCTTTTAGGAGATGAAGTTTTAACTTCAGTTCGTCTCGTTGTTGCTTCAGCCCCCCAAAAAACCGCTCAAAATCCTCAAAGGTTTTCATCTTTGTCTCCTGTCTCGGCTCTCTACGCCATGTCCGCTTGATCGTTGCGTGGCCTTGCCCGGAACGGGATACATCTTGGCCTCTGTTTTATCCCGATGTCTTTCCAGGTGTTCGTGCCGTTTCAAGGCAAATTCAGCCATGCGTTTAATAATGTGCGGCAGATCCGATTCTCTCCAGACAGAGGCAAAGCCCTTCATTTTTTGAAGACGCTCACTAATAACATAGGCGCCCTTTTCACGAGGATTGAATCGTATGTCCTCGTACCGAAGGTCGACATTATCTCCCAAAACCTTCTGCAACAACTCCCCAACTGTCTGGGCAAAGAACTTTTTCACATCCTCCGTTGATTCTGCGGCGCTTACTTTCTCTCTGAGCCTGGCTCGGAGGTCTTGTTCCAACTTGCTGAAAGAAATCTGTCTTGTCATGTTATGATCTTCCTTATTTCCGAACTTGGCGGCGGTTAGGATTGCCCTGATGACTGGGCGGACATGTCAGCCCAGTCATGGTTCATCGTCAACTTTTTTTGGAAGTTATGGTTTGAAAGGACGAGATGACCTGCTTTATTTTTTTTCCTTTACACTTTGGGCACTGGATCTTCTTCTTTTGATATTCTGAGACACGCATGGTTACCGTGAACGTTTTGTTACACTTCTCGCAAAAAAACTCGTATGTGGGCATGACCAAACCTCCTTGTAGGAAAATCTCGTGAGGAATTGGTTCGTTCAATGCCGGTCGGCCAAGGGATACTTGTCTCGTATCCCCGGCCGATTGGTTGAAGTACCCCGCCAATTTCACAACAAGTTATCCCCCGTGTGTTGTCCCTAATACATGTCCTCAGCAGGCATCTGGGGCATACCCCCTTTTTTCTTTTTTGGCTTCTCCGCAACGGCAGCCTCTGTGGTCAAGAGGAGCGCAGCCACTGATGCAGCATTTTGCAGGGCGAATCTGGCCACCTTTGTAGGGTCGATGACCCCAGTTTTTGCCAGGTCTTCGTACTTCCCAGTCTCGGCATTGAAACCAAAGGCATCTTTGCCCTCCATCACCTTTTGAACCACCACGGACCCTTCAAACCCGGCATTACCAGCAATTTGCCTGACAGGTTCTTGCAAGGCCCTTTTGATGATTTTCACGCCCAGTTGTTCTTCACCGGGAAAGCTGGCCTTCTCAAGGGCGTTAAGTGCACGGATATAGGCCACGCCACCACCTGGGACAATACCTTCCTCCACAGCCGCACGGGTCGCGTTGAGGGCGTCCTCCACCCGGGCCTTTTTCTCCTTCATCTCGGTCTCCGTGGCAGCCCCCACATTGATCACAGCCACCCCGCCAACCAGTTTTGCCAGGCGTTCCTGGAGTTTTTCACGATCATAGTCACTGGTGGTTTCCTCGATCTGTACCCGAAGCTGCTTGACACGGCCTTCCAGGGTCTCACGACTCCCGCCACCTTCGACGATGGTGGTGTTGTCCTTGTTCACGGTGATGCGTTTTGCCGTTCCCAGATCGTCGATGGAGATATTCTCCAACTTGACACCCAGCTCCTCGCTGACTACTTGGCCGCCGGTCAGGACGGCAATGTCTTGCAACATGGCCTTGCGCCGGTCACCGAATCCCGGGGCCTTCACAGCAGCACATCTGAGCGTTCCGCGGAGTTTGTTGACCACCAGTGTGGCCAAAGCCTCTCCCTCCACATCTTCTGCGATGATCAAAAGCGGCCTTCCCATCTTGGCGACCCGTTCCAAAACAGGAAGCAGGTCCTTCATGCTGTTCAGTTTCTTCTCGTGCAGGAGTATGGATGCCTCTTCCAGGTGGACCTCCATCTTCTCAGCGTTAGTGACGAAGTATGGGCTCAGGTACCCCTTATCAAACTGCATCCCCTCAACAATCTCAAGGGTCGTCTCCATGCTTTTGGCTTCCTCCACGGTAATGACCCCTTCTTTGCCCACCTTATCCATGGCTTCTGCAATGATATCGCCGATGGTTTTGTCGTTGTTGGCGGAAATGGTCCCCACCTGGGCGATCTCTGTCTTGTCCTTGGTCTGTTTGGACATGTTTTTGAGGTCTTCAACCACCAGATCTACGGCCTTTTCGATGCCACGTTTGATGGACATGGGATTTGACCCTGCCGCCACCAGCTTGCACCCCTCACGATAAATGGCCTGGGCGAGAATCGTTGCCGTGGTCGTGCCATCGCCTGCTACATCAGAGGTCTTGGAGGCAACTTCCTTCACCATCTGGGCACCCAGGTTTTCGAACTTGTCCGCGAGTTCAATTTCCTTGGCAACGGTCACGCCATCCTTTGTTACCCTGGGCGATCCCCAGGACTTTTCGATGAGCACATTGCGACCCCTTGGACCCAGGGTCACCTTTACAGCATCGGCCAGCGTGTCTATGCCTTTCATCATTTTTTCCCTGGCAGTCATGCTGTATCTGATTTCCTTGGCTGTCATGGTTCAAACCTCCTTTCCAATTACTTTTCGATGACCCCCAGGATATCATCTTCTCGAAGTATCAGGTGTTCCACGCCATCGATCTTGATGTCTGTGCCAGCGTACTTCCCGAAGAGTACGCGGTCGTTTTCTTTAATGTCTAACGGAACGCGCTTTCCGTTGTCGCTCGTTTTTCCAGGTCCTACGGCGACCACTTTGCCCTCCTGGGGTTTTTCCTTGGCCGTGTCAGGGATGATGATGCCCCCTGTCGTCTTTTCTTCCTGATCAGTCCGGGTGACTATCACCCTGTCATGTAAAGGTCTCACTTTCATCGCAGAAGCCTCCCTCTTCCTTAGACTTTGCTACATTCCGTTTATTTTTCCTTTCAAAATTTGCTGCAGGGAAGTCGATACACCTTGTATATTGTGTAACACCAAAATAAGTTTCGCAGCTCCGGTATCTGAAACCAAGGTCCCGTCTTATTTCGTCTTTTTCACTACTTAGGGTTGACATTACCGTTTTTTGTGATAAAGTATTGAGTATCTTCCGGTTGGGAGATTTGCTACTTAATACTTTATCACAGGGGCCATAATGAGTACTCAGCCTTCGCCGTTGGAACTTCTGGTAGAGTTGTTTTCTCATGAAAAATGCTGGATGATCGATGATATCTCAAAGAATCTTGGTTATGCTGTTATCTCTATTCGACGTTTCTTGAAACAGATCGGATATTTCAGAAGTTTTACCCATAATGCAAAATGGTACACACTGCATTCTATTCCCCATTTCAATAAAGACGGAATCTGGCTGCATGAAGATATTGCCTTTTCCAAACATGGAAATTTGACACGGACAATCATTCATATGATCTACAAATCCCCTCAAGGTTGTACAGCCAAATACCTTGCCGACAAACTCCATTATTCATGCCATGCCGTTTTGACGAACATGTACAAAGCCAGGCTGATTGATCGGGTTAAATTCACTCATGAATTCTCGTACCTTTCGATGAATGATAAAATCAATCGGCAGCAGTATAAACGTCTTGAGATACAAAGAGTCAAAAGAACCTTACAACCTTTAAGCGCAGAAACGGCAGTTCTTGTTTTAGTTGAATATATCAAAGAGCCTCAACTGTCCTTTCAGAATATTGCCGCAAGGCTCAAGCAAAATAAGAATATTACAGTATTGGCGGAAGACATTGCCCGGTTTTTCCAGCAACACGGTATAAAAAAAATGCCGGATTCATCGATCTTAACGCATTAGATACGCTAAAGACCTGTGTAGATAGGATGATTGAGGATACCTCATCATGCTGTCTTTTGCCTGAACCTCCTATTTTATGTTTTAAGCCCATGCAAACAACTTGTTCAGATTGCCATGCTCAACTTAATGTGCTGAAGACTCGGGTAAAATCGGCTCTTACCATGCATATTGGCCCATTTATTGCCCATGAAACGCTTCTTCACTGCAAGCGGTGCGGGGCTGAAACGGTTTATGCTTCCGATGATCTACACAAATTGGTGCCGGATCGTTGCACATTTGGTTATGATGTTTCGGTCCACGTCGGCAAAGCTCTCTTTCTCAGGCATCGCAATACCAGGGAAGTCATTGATGAGCTGGCAGCCAAAAACATCCCGATAAGTGCCAGCGAAATTGATTACCTGGGAAAAAAATTCATTGTTTACCTCGCCATAGCCCATCGACAACGCGCTGATAAAATCAAAGCAGCCATGCAAGTAAAAGGCGGATATGTTTTGCACCTGGATGGTACCTGTGAGGGTAACAGCCCGTTATTAATGACCGGATTGGATTCTATCTCGGAAATTGTCTTGGGCAACGTGAAACTCCCCTCTGAAAAGGCAGACAAAATCATCCCTTTTTTACGTGAGATCATTAGCATGTTTGACTACCCTCTTGCCGTTGTTCATGACATGGGCCGGGGCATTTTGAAAGCTGTTGCAAAGGTATTGCCTGACACACCTGACTTTGTTTGTCACTTTCATTTCCTCAGAGACATTGGCAAGGACCTGTTTGGAAATGAGTACGCCATAATCAGAAACCGATTAAAAAAACACGGAATCACTTCAAGGCTACGGCAGAGAGCAAGCGCACTGAAAAAGATCATGGATGACAATCCTTGCCTGATCGATGCGTTTTACTGCCATGTTGAAAACCCATCAGGCAGGCCGGAGGCCACCGCCGGGCTCTCTCCGGCAGTTATCGCATACAGTCTTATTCAATGGGCTTTGGATGGTAAAAATCAGGGCAAAGGATATGGTTTTCCATTCGATCAACCCCTTGTCGCGTTTGCCCAAAGACTTAACGTTGTTTATGCGCAAATCAATCGGCTGAAAAATGTTCGATCAAACGATGCAAGAAATGACCACAAAGCGCTTGTCAAGGTCTCAGGCGATCTTAAGCAAGTCATTAGCGATACTGTTTTATGCCAGACGATTGCCGAAATTGAATCAAAGATCAAGGTTTTTGAGAAACTTCGGGATGCCATGCGAATCGCTCCAAAGTCAGGATGCCAGGGGCTTAACTGTGATGGCGTGGATACGAACATCCAAACCATCGAAAAGAGGGTCAAGAAATTCCACGACTGGCTCAGCAATCATGACAAGTTTTCAAAGAACACGGATTACGGGAAGCTCATTGCGCAATTAGACAAATACTGGGAAAAACTGTTCGCCGATCCTATTGACATTAAAACTGCATTTGGCAAAGTTACAATACAGCCACAACGAACTAACAATATAATGGAGCGTTTTTTTAGGGACCTGAAACGGGGAAACCGTCGAAAGACAGGTAACAACTCCATGTCCAAAACACTCCAGGCGATGCTTGCAGATACGCCTTTAGTCAAAAATCTCGAAAACCGCCAATATGTAAATGTCTTGCTCGATGGCAAGGCTACTTTGGAAGAACTGTTTGGGACCATTGATAACAAAGCTGTACGAAAAGAATTACAGAATGTCAAAAAATCTGTGGATAAAGTTCCAGCCAAAATCAAAAAGATTATTGCTAAGCCGATGTTTTCTGAGATAATCCAAAATATCTTAAACTGATGCCATAATTGATGCTAAATAAGTCAAAATCCAACTGAATTTTGTGGCCATAGGTGATTTTCAACACACCATCCTTGTAAGCGGCATCCACCTTGTCTTTTTCAACCTCAGCAGGAAGGCGAATCGAGCGGGAAAAGGCCCCATAGCTTCGCTCGATACCGTGAAAGTTTTCGTCCTTTTCTTCCTTCTCCTGCTTCCGTTCCCCGCGAATGCTCAGAATGTCACCGGTGATGGTGATGTCGATGTCTTTGGCATCCATGCCAGGAACCTCTGCCTTGACGACAACTTTGTTGGCGGTTTCCGACACATCCACGGACGGTGCCCACGCGCCTTCCGCACCGGAAGGCCTGAAAGGCCACCCCTCAAAGAACCGATCGAAGAGCCTGTCCATCTCGCGTCTGAAACCGGTCAGTTCGCTACGCCGGCTCCACGGTACCAAACTAGAATTTTTCATACTATCACCCCCTTTCCCTGTTTTGCTTTTGATGGTTAGGCTATCGGCCCATACAGATCTCTTATGGCTTTAACAAATGAGCAACTGCCGTGCCAATCAAATTAACTTATTGATATTTCAAGCTCTTGATAATTTTTAATGAATGGCACTCGGAACTGTCAGTTCCGGTTTCCGTGGAAGAAAGTTCGATGTCCTCTCTGATAGAGCGGTGAGCGGGATTTAACCTATTGAAATAGTGAGAGATTCAACTAAGAGAACTCCAGGTTCCACTTTTGCCCATACCAGAATTACAGATTCTTATTTACGGATTGGCGCCGAGAGTTGGAAGGGTTTCGACCTCTGAGCAATCTACCCGTTGCCTTCGTCATGACGAATTATCAATCTTTTCGGTCGGACCATTGGCATTCAAGATCTTGAGCTCCAGAGGTCTTGTGGTATCGAGATGGACATCCCTCTGTGGGAAAGCAATGACGATGCCAGCTTCACGGAAGAGGCCATCAATGCGGAATCGCACATCGCTTTCAATTATGCGACGCTCCATAATTCGAATCACTATAATCCAAAAATATGCATGAAATACGAGAGAGTTATCCCCGAAATCACTGAAAAGCACAAAAGGCTCAGGTACCTTGAGAACACTTCCGTGGCCGAAACGGCTTTAATCATAAGACGTTTCACTTCACGTACAGGGGACCCATAGGCTACTCCAACGGTGATGCGGGCCCGGATCATCTTGTCTGAGAGAGTCCAATTTGTTATATTTTTTTCCAAAAAAGTGCTATTCGGCACCAGGATATGTATATTGCCAGCCGTTCGTATGCGTGTGCACCGTGCGCCAATCTCTTCAACTTTAGCGAAGTTCCCTTCTATTTCGACCAGGTCGCCTATCTTAATCGGCCGCTCAGCCATGATAATGAATCCGCTGATGAAATTGTTGATGAGGTTCTGGGCGCCAAAACCGACACCAATGGCAATAGCACCACCAAGGAAAGTAAAAGCCGTAAGGGGAATGTTAACCATGCGCAAGCCAAAGAGAATGATCAACAGGAAGCCGAGGTAATAGATTATCTTTTCAAGTGCGGCGGCGGCGCTTGCTTCCAGGTTCATTCGAGGCAGGAGACGGTTCCTCATGACCCGGATGAAGTGCTTAACCATGAAAAGACCCAAGACTAAAATCAACAGGGCGATCACGACCTTTCTCACCGTCACAGCCTGGTCATCAATCACCCATAGTTCAAAGTTCCAGACATCTTTTGCCTTGCTTCCCACGGCCAGGACCGTCTCCCACAACGCAACATGCTCACGCCTTGAAACAATTTCATCCAAAAGTCTGTGACTTGGCTCTTTAGTGGCCAGCAGCATTGATAGATACTCAAGGCTTCGTTCAGCCAACTTTTGAAGAGCCTGCCGCTGTTCCTGTAAATGTTGTCTTATCTCCGGATTTACGGCCTCTTCCGAAACTTGTTTTTCTAAAGCTGCAATCTGAGACTGTAAGTTGGTCCCGTAACTCTGTTGCAGAGACAATACCCCATCAATGCTCTTGATTTGAGTCTCGGCATCTCTCCGCCAGACATCAATCTGTTCATGACTTGCCTCATCTTTGACAAGCTCATAACGTCTTTTCCAAACCTGCTCCCTCTGATTTATGAGATGCAACATATGCTCGGTCTGCTCCAAAACCCTTTGATAGGTTTCGCGCCATGTCACCCGTGCTTTAAGGAAGGCAGAGGCTATGACAAGCTCGCTTTCATTCCTGGCATCTGATATCTTTTGCTGGGCCAGGAGCCATGCGGTCTCTATCTGTCTCTGTTCGCGCAGCAATTTTCCCCGGCGTTCTTGTAATTCAGCCCTCTTTTTTTCAAGGCTCTGCAGCTGCTTTTCCAGATCACTTTGCTCAAAATGGAGGCGGCCGCGCACCCAGCTGACGCTCTGTTGTCCGATATCTGTTTCCAGTTCTGCTAGCCGGAGTCTTGACTGAAGGTTTTCAAGATTTACTTTTTGAAAATCGAGGATCGCATGAGCCAGTTCCACATCCAATGTCCCTTGTTCAAGATCCCATCTGAATTTACCTGAGTCTTTCCCAGTTTCTGCGGTTTTTGTTTGTTCCTTGAGGCGGCGCAAGGTCTTTTCCGCCTCTTGAAGCCTCAGCCTGGCATCTTCTACGGCTCTTTCCGCTGACCTTTTTCCCAACTCAGCCGCTTCCTTTTCTTGTTTGGAAGCGGTCATTTCATCCAGGAGGTGATCATAAAAACTCAAAGAATACGGTGGCTTTTGGGAAAGTCCAACCTGTTGCTGCGCTTTTCGCTTCTCCCGTAAGAGATCCTCTTCCTTATACAGAGTTGCCTGCTCCTTTAAGGCAGTGAGAAGGCGTTGATACATTATATGAGTCTCTCGCAGTTCAGCAGTACGGGCCTGCAGATCGAAAAGTGACACCCCAAACTGCTGCGCTGTGTTATCATTCTCAGCAGCTTCGGATACCTTTATACGCTCTTGAATCTCCTTTATTTTATTCTCTGCCACGGTGGGAGTCATCCCAGAAGACACCTCTTCATTAGTGACTCTCCCGGGCGATTCTTCGGCTGAATCCGCCAGCGGCATGCCAAGCCACAAGAGCATCAGAATTATAATGAGGGGAACAATCAGGCTGGGATTTCCCAATCGCTCTAGCGCTGGCAGCTTGTTTTCGCTGTGCCCTCGAAATTTTCGGTTTGTCTGCTTTTCTTTAAATGGGTAATGCATAGTCATCTCCAAAAAAAAGCTTAACAAACTCACTTTGCCATGAACTATTCCGCTCCGCGGTCACCACTCACAAGGACGAGAAATCTCTTATTCTTTTCCGCACTATCGCCTCGCTAACCATAGGAAAGCAAGGGTGTAACTCGCCTCTGTCTCCAACGATCAATAGGCGCTTCTATTGCATAATAAACGACCAACGAAGCGAAGAAGACAGCCAGCAGCAACAGGATAAACGGATATTCTTCTTCAAAATACTCTTCAAAGACTGCAATTATGAGGAAGTGGATGATATAGATTGGATAGGAAATGTTGCCGAGAAACCTGTCTAGCCTGCTGTCCTTTGTAAGATTGAATATGAGTGGCATGGATAAGAACATAGTGAAAGCAAGCAGTGCCAGCGAGAATTTCTCGTTTATTTCGTTGTAGAAAACAAGCACGGCCAGCAATGTTGTCCAACAAATCAACCCCAGTGAATATTTCCTTCTATACTCTTTGATCCGGGTGAAAAGAAAATAGCTGAAATAACCGATAAGAAAAAGACACAATTCAGCGGGAAAGAATCTTCGCAAAAACAAATCATATTCCGGACCTTTTGAAACAATAAAAAGACGCAAGGCAAGGCTCAGGATGAAGATCGCCCCCACCCAACGCATACTACGTCGCAAAATAAGGGGGGCTAACAGGTAAAAACATAATTCCAGAGAAAGAGACCACGCTTGCGGGACTAACATGTAGCTCCAGGCTTTTACTGAGGCCGTTCCATTTGGCGCCCAATAGAAGGAGTAATTCGTGGTGTCTATGCCAAGCAGAAACAGCATTTCCTGCCCCAGCACCGCTACGTTTGCCCACAAATACAATACGGCCATGAACACACCGTGTGTAAAGACTTTCTTAAACTTATCAATGTAAACAAATATGCCCACATCAAAAGCATAGAGAACTCCGAACGACAGAAATAACATGAACAAATACGTTGGAAATAGACGCAGCAACCTATTTGTATAAAAAACAAAAACGCTGCACGTCTTGTATTTCTGAGCAAGAATCAACGACATATAAAAGCCGGATATCATGAAAAAGGCCTGAACCGCAACCTGTCCGGGTATGATACTGATATCGAATGCATCCGCATGCGACATCAAAACGGCAAAGGCAAGAAATAAACGAATCGATCCCATTCACCCCACCAGCGGACGAGGAATGATGTTGACGGAAATCACCGGAGTTTCACCTCTCGTGGAATTCATAGTCATCCCTTCGGCGCCTGCGTCTCTTGTTGTTTTTGCCCTTTCCACTGTTATTTATCTCAATCCCTCGCACCCTATTTTTTCGACACTGCGGGCAGCGTTTTGGTCTGTCGAAACCGCGAGCAATAAAACGCGCCTGTTCGGCAGCCGTGAAGCCAAATGCGTTTCCACATTGTATGCACGCCATGATCTTATTTTTCATCCCGGTCTTCCTTAGCAAGCTTCTAAACCTCCTTCATGAAGATCATCTTGTGGTCACTTTTTCGATAGAAATCATGCAGCACACAAACCACACGATAGCCGCATTTCTCATAAAAAGATCTTGCGGCTGCGTAGGCCGCGGTTGACGAGGTGTCCACGTAGATACGCCTTGCCTTTTTCCTGACGACAAACGCTTCCATGCATTCAAGAAGCCTCCCTCCAATCCCTTTTCTTGAAAATTTCTCGTCCACTACGATCCAATAAACGTCGTAACAATTATCCGTCATCGGAATAGGGCCAAAACAGGTGAACCCGACCAATGAGCCGGTGCGATCCACCGCGCAAAAGACATGATACTCCTCACGTTCCGGATGCCGCAAAGCTTCTCCCACGACCTCCATAGCGATCTGAATCTCGTTCTTGTTGAAGGTGCCCCTCAGTTCAATAAGAAGGCGTATCTTGTCCTTATCCTGAGGCACGAGAGGTCTGATGACCATCTTTTCCGGACCTTTGAAGTATGAAATGCACGATGCGGCTCACCATATCCGAATAGCTCATACCGGCTTTTTCGGCGGCCGCCGAAAATCCGGCGTCAGGACTGAGACATGGATTGCCATTAATTTCAAGGACATATATTCTTCCCTGGCCGTCGACCCTCATATCGATGCGTCCATAGTCTTTGAGCATAAAAAGACGGAAGCAATCAAGCGCTGTCCTTTTTATGGCTATTAGGAGGGCTTGGGGAAGATCTTGTGGAAACTCTCTGGGTGTGTGATGGTACTCAAAAGACGTCTTATCCCATTTGGCCCGGTAGCCCACGATGGACCGGAGACTCTCGGGAAAGTCGGAAAAATCGATCTCTGCTACCGGCAGCACGCTCGGAGAGGGGTAACCGAGAAGGGAAGCATTGAACTCTCTGCCCTCAATATACTCTTCTACCAGAAGGGCCTCGAAGCGCTCTGATAACTCCGGGAGACGTTTTCTAAGCTGTGCCTCGTTCTCAAAAATCGATTCCTGATCAATGCCGATGCTGGCATCCTCGAATCTCGGTTTGGCCATAACAGGAAACGTCAGGCCCGTGGGATGAAATGGTTCCATTGCATTGTAAGTTGTGTAATTGGGCGTGGCAATCGCACTGGCGTGAAGGAGTCGCTTGGTGATGAACTTATCGGTTGTGAGCATGAGCGCCATGGACGGGGAGCCCGAAAAGGGAATTTCAAGGACTTCAAAGACAGCGGCCGGATGCCCTGACAATCTTCCATCTTCATTCACCGTCTCACACAGGTTGAAAACCATTTCCACCTTTTCTTCTTTCATTCTCTGGATGAAGCGACCCAGGTCCCTTGTAAAAAAGATACGTACCGATGAATGACCCAATTCCTCCAGGGCCTTCTCAACAGCCTCTACCTGGGCCATTACGTCCATGGAGGCTTCCGAAAAAGCCTGCCCCTGTGGAGCCGGTTCGTTATGGACAATGCCGATGACCCTCCCACCCATGACTATGACCTATATGCCCCTGCTTGTTGACGGATACCGTTTGATGGCTGATGACATGATCGCCCCGATAAGGGACTTGTATGTTATGCCTGCCTGACGGGCGAGGATGCAAAGGTCGGAGTGCTCAGGGTGGAGACCGGCCAGGGGGTTGACTTCCATAATGTTCGGTGTCCCATCTTCGTCTACACGTAGATCGACTCGCCCCCCATCGCGGCAGCCAAGACCTCTCCAGACAGTCAAGGCCAATTCCTCAGCCTCTTCCGCGACGGTGTCTTTTGCAAGGTGATATTCAACCAGGTCTTCGCATCTTTTCTTGTTCCGATACGAGTGCGCGTAGGGTTCCGCATCTTTTTTAAGAATAACTTCCAGCGCTCCGATGGCCATTGCATCTTCTCCTGTGCCTATGATCCCGACCGTGAATTCCCGCCCAGGTAAAAAGATCTCCACAAGAGCAGCTTGATTGTACGTCTGCAAGAGTCTCTCACAGACGGAAAGGAGTTCGTCTCGAGTTGCAATCTTCGATGCGCCGTTGATTCCTTTTCCGGTCCCCTCGGCCACCGGTTTTGCAAAAAGGGGGAAGGGCAGAGCAACCCTCTCCAGATCGGACACCCTCTCTACGACAAAGAAATTTGGCGTGGGAAGACCCATGTCTCGAATAACGCGCTTGGACATCCCTTTGTGCAGCGTCAGCGAGAGCACCAGAGGATCCGAAAAGGTGTACGGTACGTCGTATGCGTCCAAGATGGCAGGGACTTGTGCTTCCCGTCCAAACCCTCTAAGTCCCTCGGCAATATTGAAAACCATATCCCAGCGATCCCCAGCCAGCAGCCGTCTTGCCAAGTTTCTTATGTTACCTATGCGAGCTGTCTCAAACCCCAAATCCTCCAGTGTGTGCTCGATCGCCTCGATGGTATCTGCACCGTCAAATTCTGCAGTCTCCTCCTCCGTAAATCCTTCGGCGAGGTAATCGGTACGGAGATCATACGAAAGTCCTATCTTCACATGCCCTCCTTTTGTTGTACGGCATGTGCCTTGCCTGATCTTTCTGATACGAGATTCCCATCTGGGTCCGGGTAACGATAAAGGTGTCCCTCGTAGTTCCTAAGCAACAAATCACTGCCATCGCGTCCGATAACGTATTCGGGAAGTAATGGGATCTTGCCGCCCCCTCCGGGTGCGTCGATCACATAAGTCGGCACCGCGTAGCCACTGGTGTGTCCCCGCAGGCCCTTGATAATCTCCATGCCCTTCTGAACGGGCGTTCGAAAGTGGGCTGACCCGGAGACAGGGTCGCATTGATAGAGGTAGTAAGGCCTCACACGCATTTGGAGAAGGCCATGAAACAGGCGCCTCATCGTTTCCGCGTTGTCATTGACGCCTGCTAGAAGCACGGTCTGGCTTCCCAGAGGGATGCCAGCGTTTGCCAAAGACTCACAGGCTCGGCGAACCTCAGGCGTCAACTCGTCTGGATGAGTAAAGTGAATGCTCATCCACAAAGGATGATATCGCCTCAACATACGAGTGAGAGTTCCCGTGATCCGCTGCGGCAAGACCACAGGGGCCTTTGTTCCAATACGGAGCAATTCAACGTGTCGGATCCGTCGCAATCGAGATAAAAGCCACTCCAAATTCTCGTCCCTGAGGGTCAATGGATCGCCACCGGATAGAAGGACATCCCGCACAGCGGGCGTCGCTTCAATGTAGTCAATTGCCCTTTGCCATTGACGCAAGTTGAAGTGATGTGACCTGTGGGAACCCACCATCCGTGAACGGGTGCAATAACGGCAGTACGTCGAGCAGAAACCCGTTGCAAGGAAAAGGACCCGATCTGGATAACGGTGCACCAGCCAGGGCACCGGGCTGTCCCCCTCTTCTCCAAGAGGGTCGGTTGCTTCCCCCCGGGAGCGCTCGTATTCGGCCGTGACCGGGACAACGGTGCGACGGAGCGATTGTAACGAGTCTTCTTCATCGAGTAGGCTCGCAAAGTAAGGAGTAATCGCCACTGGAGGTGAAGCAGAAGAACGAAGGATGGCATTACGCTCGTCTTCTGAAAGGCGGATGATGCGCTCCAGTTCAGGAAGGCGGGTGACGCGGTGGCGCAATTGCCAGTGCCAGTCGTTCCATTCGGCGTTGGTGGCTTGAGGAAAGAATCGTTTACGAAATCTCAGGGTCCGTGGGCCTGGTTGAAATCTTGAAACCCCTTGACTTTTTCCGATGCATACAATTTTTCCTTTTTCTGAATGTGAACTGATGCTGTACTTCGATGGAACAACACCGGTTCGCTTGTCCACTTGTCCAAGAGTAGACAACGTACCAGGAGGTTCCCCCTCATCAGTAAAAAGGATGTCCTTATCCATTGTGGAAATTTATACCTTTCTCCTCGCGCTCTTTTTTCGCTCCCCGTGTACGGTCAGAAGGTTGCCATCTCCCTCATTGTCGTTTTGCTGTGTTACGCATAGTCTTCTTTGTATTCATCCTCTTCGTCTTCATCATTGTCCTTGATCGGTTCATAGCTCTCCACAGTGATGATCATATCACCATCTAATCGCTCTCTTACTGTGCCTGTAAACCGCAGTTTGTTATCGACGAAAGCCAACAATTCCTTGCCCTTTTTATTGTGTTCGACAACATATTCCAGGTAATCGCGCGTTTTGATGGCGACACGAATGACGTTGCCGTTTTCGTCCCAGTCTTCCTCGACGACAATGCCAGTGATTGTACGTTGCCTACCCCTTTTCCTTTTCATCTCGACCTCCTTCTTTGAACCTGCCGAACCTTATTCACTGTTACTGTCTCTTTTTTCTCAAAGACTTTGGTGATACTTTCGAAAGCGCAAACTACCATACGCGCGTTTTTCCCATATTTTTCACCTTTGCTGCTAGTCGACTATGTTTACTTTATTCTGTCTTTGATTGCACAGAATAACTCTCCCATGTCCCTCTGCACTCTTCTGCAGAGCTGCTTTTCTTTAACTGCTTGCCAATTTATTACATACTGTTTCCACCCGTAGTTCTTTATTGCTTTTGCATGTTCTCCGTAGAAAACCACAATATCTTTGTCTTCAATATATCCTTTGTCTTCATCTGCAATAATCATATGAGGGATCTCTTCCAAATATGTTTTCCCGGAATTCATGTAAGCTAGCATTGAATGATGCCCGTCAAATAGTAGTAGTTGATTGTCTTTTGTCTTGACTAGCTTTACATTAGGGATTCCTTGAAAGAATATGTGTTTTCCGGATTTTATGGCGGCCGTCATCCTTCTTACTTGTGCCAAGTCTCTAATTGCGTCATCATTGTGGATGTTCAGGATGTCCCTTAAAGCGACTTTTTCCTCAACTTTCTTCAGCGCTAGCTTTTTTTGGAGTGTTGGAAGCATATTCTTCTCAAAAAAAGAAACAGCGTCATAGACCGTATTCCCATTTTTGGAAACCTCAATTTCTGATATAAAGGTCCTTGGTTCATTTGGCGCTTTTTCGGGATAGCTTAGTTTTATTATTCTAAATGCCATATATTCTAAATAGATCTATAGTGATTTCCCAGAGTAACTGTTGTGCTTTTTGAGCCAGGCCAGTAGCTCGGAAAGGCTGGCCGTGGCCATGGCTAGGCATTTGTCCGCCCCGCCATAGTAGAGCCGCACCGTGTCCCCATCGGCTATCCAGCCACACGGAAAAACGACCTTGTCAACATCTCCGAAAACCTCGTATTTTTCTTCAGGCGCAAAGACCCACTGGTCAGACCGGGTCATAACTTGGCAGGGATTCTCCAAATCGAGAAGAGCCAATCCCAGCCGATAAATGGCCCCGCTGGCTGTCACTTTGACGCCATGGTAGAGGATCAACCAGCCCTCGTCAGTCTTGAGCGGCGGCGGCGAGAGGCCGATCTTCTTGGCATCCCACCAGGCGCCTTTTCTCGCTAGGATGAGCATACGATGGTCACCCCAGTGCTTCAGATCGGGTGAAAATGAGATCCAGATGTGAGCTCCAGTGGACGGAAAAGTGGAAACCGGGCGGTGGATCATTGCCCAGCGTTCCGTAAAGCGAACCGGAAAAAGGGCCGCGTCTTTGTCTTCCGGCGGCATAACAGGGCCAAGACGTTGGAAGCTCTCAAAGTCAACGGTCGTGGCCAAGGAGACCAGAGGCCCACCCTCCGAATAGGCCGTATAAGCTATGGCCCATCGTTCTTGGTCCTCGAGGTAGGTTATCCTGGGATCTTCTATTCCCCAGATCTCCTCAGGATAGGTTTCCGGGCTGGGCATCATGCTTGGCTGTTTATCGATGCGCCAGTTGCCGATCCCGTCTCCGCTCCGAGCCGCAGTGAGATGAGATATGCCCCGTCTGTCCTCAACCCGCATCAAAAGCAGAACCTCGTCACCCACCCTGGTTGCACCGGCGTTGAAGACAGAATTGGCCGGGTAAGGGATGTCTTTGACAGTAATGATAGGATTGCCCCCGTGACGTCGAAACAGCTCTTTGAAGTGCAGGTTTTTCATTTCTCTAGAACTCCGGATCCAGAACAACGGGCTGGCCGGTCCGCTTGGCTTCCCGGGCCAGTTCGTAGGCCCTGTTGTACAGCCCCGCTACTACTTCCCAGGAGACGACCTCGTCCAGATAACATTTCAGATTCTCGCCGAGTTTCAGCCGAAGCTGTTCCTGGCAGGCCAGCCGGATCACCTTTTGTTTCAGCATATCCTTGGTGGTGAATAGTAGTCCTCCTTCGCTTTCCAAAGTCTGGGCGGTCAGCCCTTCCATGGGTGCGGTGGTGATATATGGCTTGTTCAGAGCGATGATTCCGGCCAACGTGCCTGACTGTGTCTCATCGGTAGACGGCAGGACCATGAAGTCGCACACGGCCATCATCTTGTAATTTGGTACGCCGCACAAGCGATCCCACAGATTGATCCGCCGGAGGCGGAGAAAAGGGCCATTTCTGGATGAAAACTAGTTACACTCTTGTGTCTATCACCTTTTGCGCCTACTGGTTTGAGGGCTACCTCGCTTGCCTGTATTCTTAACGCTCCGCCTCAACCTGTGCGTTTCACATTTTAGCCTTGGTCAACAGTCGCCAACTCGTCTTCCTTAAATGGTTCCTCTGTGGAAGGTTCGTCTTCTGGATCTGATGGAGTTCTCTCGAACTCATCTTGCTTCTCTTCACTTTCGTGTTGGGACTCATCTTTGTAGTCGTCGCCACTTCCCCCAGATGGTTCCTCTGAGGAGGATTCGTCTTCTGGATCTGGTGGGGTGTTCTCGTTCTGCTCGTCACTCTTTTCACTTTCGTCTTGGTACTCATCTTTGTAGTAGTCGCCATTTCCCCCAGATGGTTCCTCTGTGGAAGGTTCGTCTTCTGGATCTGGTGGGGTGTTCTCGTACTCCTCGTTCCTCTCCTCAGGTTCCTCTTTGTATTCCTCTTCATACTCGTTCTTCATATCCCCCTCCTTGTCGCTCCATCCACCTGAGTCCCCGTAGTCACCATCGGCTCCCCTTTCGTAGTATGACTCGGCCGTTTCCGTAATGGATACTTCGGACGCCAATACATTCGCCGAAAAGACAAACAAAGCCGATACCAGAGCACAAAGACCTGCCAAAAAAAATCTCTTGTTTTTTTTCATGTCAATACCTTTCTGAGCAATCTTGTGGTTGGTGTCCAGGATCTTCCCGTTAAGACGCCCCCGCACCTGTGCCATAGAATTTCCCTTAATGGGCAACAGTCGTGCCACATTCTTAACCTATTGATAATGCAGGTTTTTGTATGATTGTCACGAAGAGAAACCAGAACTAACAGTTCCGATCTTGATGGGAGGAAACTTGATCAGGCGGGTGATAGAGCGATGTATGTAATGCAGTCTATTGAAATAATGGAGGATTAAATGATACGAACTTTGAGTTCCGGTTTTCTTAACTATCGGAACTCAAAGTTCTTCTCTGTGGGTAAGCTTAATAGGTGATTTGAACTCTTCCTTTCTGATGCCATATTTTTTCATCAATTTATGTAGTTGACGGGCACTGATTCCGGCTGCCTCGGCAGTCTGTTTTATTTGACCCTTGTTTGCAGCCAAGGCCCCTTCCAAATAGTACCTTTCAGTGTGTTCCATAGCCGCACGTCTCGCCTCGGCCAGGGTAAGAGAAATGTCCGCCTTGACTTGTACCTGCGAAGGATCAGAGGTAAAAAGCTCGTTTGGGAAGCCCTCAGGCGTCAGTATTGGAGACGCTTCTAATATATAGGCACGCTCCATAAGGTTTTCCAGTTCACGGATGTTTCCGGGCCATGAGTAGTTTCTAAAGGCTTCCATCACATCTGGATGAATGTCGCGAATCTCCTTTAGATCAAATTTGTTCAGCCTTTTAAGAATGACCTCGACAATATATGCGACGTCCTCCATTCTCTCTCTCAATGGCGGGATTTCGAGCGGGAACACATTTAACCGATAATAGAGGTCTCTTCTAAATTGGCCGGCTTCGCACATTTTCACTAAGTCCGTATTCGTGGCCCCTATGACTCTCACATTGGCCTCTATCGTCTCTTCCCCTCCAACGCGATGAAAAGTCCCATCCTGGAGTATTTCCAAGAGCTTGATCTGTGCAGAGGGCGTAATGGTGCCGATTTCGTCAAGGAAGATCGTGCCCTCCTGGGCGATCTCAAACTTGCCCAGCTTTCTCCGGACAGCCCCTGTGAACGCACCCTTCTCGTGTCCGAACAGCTCACTTTCCAAAAGGCTGTCCGGGATCGCGCCGCAATGAACACTGATGAACGGGCCATCGTTTCGGTTACTATGCCGATAAATCAGTCTCGCTAACACGCCTTTTCCCGTTCCTGTTTCACCGCTCAGCAGGACCGTGCTTTTGGTTGGCGCCACGGATCGCACCTTATCAAAGACCGTTTTCATCAAGGAGCTTCTCGTCCGCACGATTTCGATGGAATCCTCTTGCCAAAATCTGTCCCGAAGATAATCGAGTTCGGATTCCATGATGATAGATTCATAAATACTTTCGGTGACATGTTTGACCTCATCCGGATTGATAGGATAGGTGAGATAATCGCTGGCTCCCGCCTTGACTGCCCTCACGGCTTCCCTGATCATTTCCTGAGATGACATGACAATGATTTGAGCCGTCGGATACGCATGCCAAAATGGTTGCAATGTCGTCTTGTAGTTGTTGTCAGGCATCGAGCCGCAAAGAATTTCCACATCTATAAATAGGAATTCATACCGCTTTTTCCGAAAGATCTCCAAACAGCCACCCTGGCTGGACACCACATCGACCCTATATTCTGAGCGCATGCTAGCCCGGATCGCATTACAGGCCGATTGGTTTTTAGAAGCAACCAGAACGCCTTTCATCCATACCTCCACGGTCATATCAATGGTGATTGAGATTAGATCAATTTATTGTCGTGGCTCAAAAACCTCAAGCCCTTTTCCACATATTGCACCACAAATTTAAGGCTTACAACACAAAAAACAGAACCATGAGTTCTAATCATGAAAAATACCGGAATCTAGAGTTCCGGTCTACAAGTTTTCCATTTATTTCAGTCCGTTGAACAATCATAGAAGTCTTTACGGAGGGCAAAGGGTATATTTTTCTGCAAGTATCGGAACCAGTAGTTCCGCTTGCCATTTTGTCTCAACACAACAAACCCTGCAATATCAAATGATTATAGTTCTGGCACGGGTAATGCTTTTGGCTGGAGACGGGACGACCACAGCCACAGTACTTGCTCAGGCGATCTACCGGCAGGGTCTGAAGCTTGTGACAGCGGGCAGTCCTTCTGTTTAGGAGGGGGTTATAGTCGGTGGTGGCGTAGCCTTTGTTCGGTGTATTTCGGGACTGGAGAAGCTCAAGCTTGCCGGAGGCCAGCAGTTTGGTGTCAACTTCGTTCAGAGGGCCCTTGAGGAGCCGCTGAGGCAGATCGCAGAGAATGCGGGCCATGACGGCTCAGTCGTGGTCGAGGAAGTCAAAGCGGAAAAGGGAAGCTTCGGCTTCAATGCGGAGACAGAGAAGTTCGAAGAGCTGATGAAAGAGAAGGCCGGTAGAGCCTGACTATGAGCACAACGGCATTCAGAAAGGAGGTGAAAAAAAACCAGGGAACAGGCGATGAACTGACCACGGTTAGGGGCATTATGATCCCGGTGGATTGGGATGAAGAAGGCAATGCGCTTGCTGCTGCTATTTCGGGCTCAGATGAGCAGGAGTACGTAATTGAACAAGATGAAAAGGGGAAAGAATTGCGGGAGCTCATAAGGCAAGAGATAGAGGTCATCGGCGTGGTCAGAAAGGCAATCAAAGGTCGCAAGACCGTTACAGTGAAAAGTTACAGGTTGAAAACGGATGGTGATTGGCAAGGATGATCCACGGGAAAAACCATACAATTAAGAAGGGAGTAATTGACAATGAAACGGAACAAAAGGTCTTTGATTTCGGGACTCTGCGCCCTGGTATTGCTTTGTGTCGTGTGTGCAACGAATGTGTGTGCCGCAGACCAGGTTACGATTACTGGAACAGTGTATGCAGTGGCTTGGGATGATATGGACAATGTAACCGCCGTCATTATAGCCGACATGGTCGAGGAATATGTTGTCGTCAACAACGCCGCTGGACAAGAATTGTTCAAACTGGACAATAAGATTGTCAAGGCTTCTGGTGTTATTGGCGAAGACAGTAAGGGCAATAAGACCCTTGCTGTTACCAACTACGAGGTGATGCCGGAATAGGGTCAAGAGAAAAGGGGGTCCGCGCAAACAGATTGAATAAATACTGTCGTCGTGACCCCGTGAGGGGGGATTCGTCCCCCCTCTTTTTCGAATAAAAGGAGCTGCATTGCTCCCAAAGACCCTGGGTTTCGTGGAAACCTTTATTCTGATCAACAAAGGAGGAAAGTAGTGACAAAGACACAACTCATTGAACAGATTGCAAATGAAGCCAGCATCTCAAAGGATGAGGCAGGCAGGGCCCTTGACTCGCTTTTTGACAGCATCGCGGAGGCCATCAAAGAGGAGGATGGCAGAATCACACTCCCTGGTTTGGGCACGTTTTCAAAAGTTTATCGGAAAGCCCGTCAGGGAGTAAATCCCTCAACTGGTGAAAAAATAACCATTAAGGCCCGTCATGCGATGAGGTTTAAACCCGGCAAAGCCCTGAAAGACGCTATCTGAGAATGTTCTGGCGCAATGTGAGGTGACGCGGCGGACGAGTGGTGACGCGTTTTCCAAGTTTTCCATTTGGCTCAGGATCGAAATCGTTTTTAGGAGGATTTATGAAAAATGAAGAACCAGACCCGTGGATACGGCCCCCATTTAATGCTGGATCTGAATGATTGCAATCCGGTAATCCTAGATGATCTTAACGCTTGCTTCAAACTGTTGAACGAGCTACCCGATAAGATCGGCATGACAAAGATAACCCAACCCTACGTGTTTCGATACAGCGGGCTGGTACCCGAAGATGAAGGGATTACCGGAGTGACCGTCATCGCCGAGAGTCATATCTCACTTCATACCTACCCAAGGAAAAACTTCGTATTTGTGGACCTGTTTTCATGCAAACCATTCGATGTGGAGAGAGCCAAGGACTATATCGTCCAATTCTTCCAGTCGAAGTCCCCCGCAGTTCACATACAAGAACGCGGCTCAGCCTTTGCCAGAGCCATCCGACTCCATCATAGGGATTCTCATGAAATTTAGTGTGCATCCTGGCGCTTTTGGCGCTGTTCCCGAAGAATTTTGCCGGTATGAAACGGCATCCATTGCCATTTTACCCGTTCCCTACGACGGCACATCCACATGGATGAGAGGCTCAAGCCGTGGACCCCAGGCTCTAATAGATGCCTCTGCCAATCTGGAATTATACGACATTGAAACCGATTCCGAGGTGTTCAAGCACGGCATTGTCACTCTGGACCCCGTTTCGTGCCCGGACGATCCGGAAGCAATGGTCACTGTTGTCTATGAACGTGCAAGGCGCATTTTGCAGGACGGGAAATTCATCGTTGGAATAGGTGGCGAGCATTCCATTTCGGTGGGATTGGTGCGCGCCACGGCAGAAAAATTCCGAAACCTATCCGTTCTTCAGTTTGACGCTCACTCTGATACGCGTAGTGAGTATAAGGGCAGCCCGTACAATCACGCCTGTGTTATGTCAAGAATTGGTGAAATCTGTCCTTATGTTCAGGCGGGCATTCGGAGTATGGATTCTTCCGAACTGAACAGATTGAATCGTGACCGGACGTTTTTCGCCCATGAAATTATTAAGCGTTCAGACGTAACCCGCAAAATGCTGAAGGCATTAACACACAATGTTTATATCACGATTGATTTGGACGTTTTTGACCCCTCCATTATGCCGTCCACCGGGACTCCGGAACCAGGGGGATTGGATTGGTATACTCTGCTGGGGCTTGTTGAATCAGTGGCAAGGGAAAAGGACGTGATCGGAATGGATGTGACTGAGCTATTGCCCAATCCTGCCAACAGAACATCGGATTTTATGGCCGCCAAATTGGTCTACCGGGTTTTAAGCATGATCTTCGCAAAGAGAAAGGGAAGCTGATGGAGAAACAAGATCTCCTAAGAAAACCGATCGAGCATATCGACATCAAGACGTTTGATGCCAGACCGATCATAGAGCGTTACGCTTTGATGGCCTTCCAGGCACGGAATCTTGCGAGTGCCGCGGATGTGTATAACCGTATGCTGGCAGACCACGACTGCAAAATTATCCTTACACTCGCAGGCTCTCTATTCAGCGCCGGCTTAAAGCATATAGTTGCGGATATGGTTGATCACAATATGGTGGATGTCATCGTATCTACGGGCGCAATCATCGTAGATCAGGATTTTTTCGAGGCGCTCGGTTTTAGACATTATATGGGGAGCGCATTCGCGGACGATACGGCGTTACGAGAACTTGCCATTGACCGGATCTACGATACGTATATCGACGAAGATGAACTGAGAGTCTGTGACATGGCCATAGCAAAAATTGCCGACATGTTACCTCCAGGACCGTATTCCTCCAGAGAATTCATCCATGCCATGGGAGCTTATTTGGACAGGGAAGGGTTAAAAGCGGAAAGATCCGCAATTCACTCTGCTTATAAGAAAGGGGCGCCAATCTTTGTCCCTGCATTTTCTGATTGCTCTGCTGGTTTCGGACTCGTGTACCATCAATGGCACAAGAAAGATGGGCATGTTACCATCGATTCCGTCCGGGACTTCCGTGAACTGACAGAGATCAAGTTGGCCGTCAAAGATACGGGCATCATCATGGTAGGTGGTGGGGTACCCAAGAACTTCACTCAGGACGTCGTGGTGGCCACAGATATCTTGGGTGAAGAAAAGCCCATGCATAAGTACGCCATACAGCTCACCGTGGCTGATGAGCGGGATGGGGGACTATCAGGGTCCACGCTGAAAGAGGCATGCTCCTGGGGTAAAGTAGACCTGAAGTACGAGCAGATGGTCTTTGGTGAAGCCACTCTTACGTTTCCTCTGCTTGTCAGCGATGCCTACCACCGAGGTGCCTGGAAGAAAAGAGCGCCCGGGAATCTGTCTAACCTTTTTATGAAGTAAATACGGCGAATGGATAACCCATTCTTGATTCGAGCGTAACGTCAATGATCTTGAATTTATACAGGGTATAGAACATGAAACATAAGGATGAGCTTTTGGCCCGGGCTGAGGCCCACATATTCTCCACCGGTCTGCGGGATGGAGCGACCCATCTCTGTCGGGCCAATATGAAGTATGGGTTGGCCAAGATCCACTGGGTTCAGGAGCGGCTTGGCCTGAAGTCGGATGCCACCTTCATTTCTAGTCCGGACATGACCATTAGCCGGAATGCCGCCCGGTGGAAGAGCGGGTTTGGCTATGGGGGAAAACTTACCTGGGGCGATGGTGACATCGAACTGGTGATCCTGGATGTAAAACCTAATACCTGCGGGATGCTGGTGGGAGGACTAGACCGATTGCCCGACAGCTCAGAGCTGGTCTGTATGGTCGACAAACTAAAAGACCGAAAGAGAGAAATTGATGGGATTGAGATCCAGTGGGACTTCCACCTCTCCAACCACTTCATAGACCTCTTTTGGGTAAAACCCCTGGGGGATGTCAAATTCTCCGAATATGTCTTTATCATCCATTCGTCTGCCCCTGAATTAACAGGGGATAACTCGATAGGATTCGGCCTCTATTATGACCGCAGCATGCTCCTTAGAGACACGGCGGAGAGGTTCGATACTCCCTTCGGCCCCCTCCACGTTTTGACCGGCTCTCGGGCCAAGGAATACTATGAGTTCTACCGCTATGCGGAAGGATACTCCAAAAAAAAGCGTATTCTGGCGGCCGAGGGGCTTTTCGGCGGGTTTCAGCTCATCTCTAACGAAGTGCACCAAGGGCTGGCGAATATGAACGAGATCATCCTCGGTTGTCACCTACTGCATGAGAACAACCCGGAGCATATCTTTCCCTTAGTATTGAGGGCGGACTTGCCGGCCTATCTGGTAAAGGGCAAGCCCAACATAGATGAGAAAGAAATCGAATCCCTGGGCTTTGCACAGCGATCAAAAAGGTTGGGGGTATATGATAGGTTGAAGAAGGCCAACATCATCCCCCATGGGTCTGGCTATACCTTCCCGGACCTGCTGAGTGTTTGCCGGGTCTTCGAACATAACGATCACAGATACTTCGAGGTAGACCTGCTCAATGACCGGGGCAAAAAGGTGCTCTCCGACGTTAGGGAAATCCCTTACACCTATCGGGGCCGGGAAGTAGTGCTCAAAACATTGGAGCTGAATCTGTGTGAACTGGTGGCCAAGTTGCTTCCCCGATATGTGCTCAAGATATAGGACAATGGTCCTTCAATTAGCCATAATATGCCGTGTGAGAGAGGAGTTCATCTATGTTCACCAGAAATTTGAGCGAGGAGGAGGTAGCCATTATTCGCAAGATAGAGGTGTTCGTTCGAGACAAACACCACAAATTGCAGGGTCATGACTACTCTCATGTCATGGCTGTCACGCAATATGCTATTGAAATCGCTCAGAGTATACCTGACTCGGTAGATCCATTCGCGCTGATCTGTGGAGGCCTGTTTCACGATATCGGTCGGGTAGGGACCATTACCGGACGGCTGCACGGACTGCGAGGGGCGACCATCGCCGACGAATACTTGAGAGCTGTTGGCATAGGCAATGAAATGCGCGAACAGATTGTGCGGATCGTGGTCCGGCACACGGAGACCTCTATGTTGCCCCCGGAGACTGTGGCTGAGAAGGTGGTCTTTGATGCAGATGATCTGGACCGACTGGGGTTAATCGGGATGCTGCGGGGGATGATGGTTGGAAATGTGGATTGGTCCATGGAGGATATCATCGAGAACCGGCTGGATAAGAGGAGGAAGGACTACCAGAGGTTACATTTTCAGGCCAGCCGAGAGCTTGGCCGAAAGCTATACGAGGAAACCCTCCAACTTATCGATTTCATCAAAGATTCCTTGGACCAGAGGTGCCTCGAGATAAGCAAACTAAACCTACCAATATGAGCATCTACTCGATGCTTAGCAGCAGCTTTTATGGGCTCCGATGCGCCGTCCTATCGCCTAAGGCCCTCAATGACCTTACTTTAAGAGTTTCGGAGTCATCGCGGTGGAGTTCTTGCCTGTTTAATGCGGCTCATCCTGCCATCATCCAGACCAAAAACTCCACAACAAACGCCCCAATAACAATTTCTCGGGGCTTGAAAAAGCACTTTAAAGAGTATGTTGAGTGGGAAAAGGGGTCGGATTCAGGGTATAGTCCGTGCAAATGATACACAGATTCTAATAGGGTGTATTTCAAAACAAACCTCTCCGCCTGCAGGGCCGGGGTTCACCTTGTGGCAGTGTTTCGTGGACGGGTAGCAAGCCGGTTAACATGAAGACAGAGCGCGCGGATCAACTCGAACGTATTGTCTTGGTTTCAACGCCATGGCCTCTTTACAGCCGGCCTTCGGAAAAAATGGTGTCAGAGTCCCTACACATTTGACAAGGGCAGTTCCTTCACCGTCTTCGTAACAAGCTTTCCGAGCTTTTTTCATTTTTTTGCTTTATCCGGATTCTTCGACTCGCCTGGGTTACCCTGATTCGCTCCCACCAAATCGCGCCGCAGTTTTCCTTGGTTTCTTACCGCTACAGCGGTGGCAGTCGGCTTCGTATCGAAATAGTTGACCCTCCGAATGTTGCATAAACAACATGGCAACAGAAGACAAAAACCAAGAATAACATATAGTTGAGCATTGATGATGCCTTGTTCGCAAATCCACCGACAGTGACGTCCATGAAGACCGAAAAATCTGCCGTGTTTTTTGCCCTTTGGGAAAGCCGATGTCGAAGATGCGCCACACGAGGGATGCCGCATCTCCTGCGTTGTACCGCGGCGCACGGCAGACTACTACAGCTACACCCGTGACAGATACGGTCACACCCACACTTTTCTTGAGAGAAGCTCTCTGGCACGCCGAATCATCGCCATCGCGGGAACCAACAAAAAAGGCCCGGCTCACTACATTATATTGTGCCTCCTGACATTTTTGAGCCCATATATTGTGTTTTTTCTCTTGACTTTCGGAAAAATCCTGTTCTATTGAGCGATAACGTTCGACATGGCTCGTTATTCACTCAGACCAAAGGAGGAAAGTATCATGACAAAGGCAGAACTGGTGGAACGGATGGCAAAGGATGCGGGGATCTCAAAGGCTGCGGCCACCAAGGCGCTGAACTCATTTGTTGACAGTGTCAAGAAAGCTCTTAAGAAAAAGGACGGAAAGCTCACACTGGTTGGTTTCGGCACATTTGCCAAAATCCGTCGCAAGGCCCGTACAGGCGTAAACCCCGCGACAGGCAAAAAGATAAAGATCAAGGCACGCAATGCTGTAAAGTTCAAACCGGGCAAAGGCCTCAAAGACGCCATTTAGTGTCCACAGCAGCAGTTGAGCAAACAGCTATTGAAATAGAAATCTCAAAGGAAGGAAACCACGGATGAAAAGTCTGACAAAGGATCTTCAAGCCGTAGCCAAGGAACTGAAGGCCATCACAAAGAAGACAGAAAGACTGGTCAGCGCGGTTGATGAGATCGAGAAGGCTAATATTTCTAAGAAACCGAAAGCCAAAACCAAAGTCAAGGCCAAAGCTGCGAAGAAAAAAGCTCCTGCGAAGAAAAAAGCCACTGCGCCGACTGCGACTGACCAGGTGCTCAAGATCATCAATAGATCGAAGAAAGGCGTTGACGTCCCCACGTTGATGAACAACACTGGGTTTGATGAAAAGAAGGTAAGAAATATCGTTTCCAGGGCGTTTAGCCAGGGCAAAATTAAGAGAACAGGAAGAGGAGTATATGTAGGGACGTAACCCAGGCGCCCACTTCCCTGCTTCTAGTGATAATCTCTATTTCCTAATCACTGCCCGCAAAACTGCACGGATCTTTGTCTCGCGGTCATGTAAAACGGGCGGCTTCACAATTGGGCATCGACTGGTTGCAGATGTGTCTAGTCTGGGTGGGTGATTCTTGTGGTCATTTTTTTTGGCGACGCATTGAACCCCGCCCATTCATAGGCGTGACGCCCCCAGCCTGTTGACCAATTCACCTATCATTGTCAAACCTAGAATGAACCTAATGGAAGGGTTTGCTTATTGACTAGGGTGCTACAAGCTGTTAAAGAAAAAACATGCCGACTCACAAAATCGCTCTGCGATTCTATGTAGTCCCTCCTTCGACGGAACTCTGCAGTCAGAAAAAGGCACTTTTCTTATCCAATTGACCGAGGGGTGAGAGATGAAAAGCGAAATTGAGGTGTTCAGAGAGTTTATTCGAGAAAAAGGCCTTAGAAATACCCCCGAGCGTGAACTCATTATCAAGGAGATCTTTGCCACTCACGATCACTTTGACGTGGACGAACTCTATTTACGCTTGAAACGAAACAAACATAAGGTCTCAAAGCCATCCATCTATCGCCTGATTCCGCATCTGTTGGAGACCGGTCTGATTCAAGAGGCCTATTTTGAAGATGGCCACCTTCACTATGAGCACATCTACGGCCACGAACACCATTGTCATCTTCGGTGTATAAAATGCGGCAAGACCATCGAATTCCAAGAAAAGTCTTTGATACGGCTTGAAAAGAAGCTGGCAGAGAAATATGATTTTTCGATCAAGGGCCACAAGTTTGAGGTAACTGGTTACTGCCGGAAGTGCAAAGCCCATCTCTGATTGTCTTTCTCTGGATCTAAACGCTTTCAGTGTCCAAATGAAATTGCCATGGAACGTAAGAAGGCAGGCAAGACGGTTTTCTTGTGTCAAAACTGCGGCTATCAAGCGCCAAAATGGATGGGAAGATGTCCGGACTGTGGTGAATGGAACAGCCTCGTTGAGGAAAGGCGCCAGTTGGAGTCCGGGCTTGCAGTTCATGCATTTTCTGCAACCTCACCATCCCGGCCGGTTCCTATCAACAGTGTAGAAATCAGCCAGGTCAAACGTATTGCCACAGGAATACACGAATTTGACCGTGTCCTCGGAGGGGGAGTGGTCCCAGGATCTCTTATCCTAATAGGTGGAGATCCCGGCATCGGCAAATCCACCCTCATGCTTCAGGTTTCACACAGACTTGCATCGCACAAGTACAAGCTGCTGTACATTTCCGGTGAGGAATCTGTACAGCAAATCAAGCTCAGAAGCAACCGACTGGGCACATGTTCAGATGGACTCTGGGCCGTCTCGGAGACAGGCCTTGAATCGATCAGAGCCATGGCCGGCGAGATGGAGCCCGATGTCATGGTAGTTGATTCCGTTCAGACCATCTTTAGCCCGGAATTGACCTCTGCCCCAGGTAGCGTAAGCCAGGTTCGGGAGGCCACTATGCACCTAATGCTCCTGGCGAAGCGTACAGGTATTCCGATTTTTCTGGTGGGACACGTGACAAAAGATGGAGCCATTGCCGGCCCCAAGCTGCTGGAACATATGGTTGATACGGTGCTCTATTTCGAAGGGGGCCAAAACAACCTTTTCCGGATACTGCGGGCAGTAAAGAACCGGTTTGGTTCCACCAATGAGATCGGTGTGTTTGAGATGAAGGACAGCGGGCTTTGCGAGGTTCTGAATCCTTCTTCGGTATTCCTCCCCGAACGTACCTCTTTGGTCCCTGGTTCTGTGGTTACAGCCAGTATTGAGGGTTCTAGACCCATATTGCTTGAGATCCAGGGTCTTGTTGCCAAGTCCGGCTTTGGCACACCGCGGCGGACAGTCCTTGGAGTTGACTACAACAGGGTTTCTCTTCTGGTAGCAGTCATGGAGAAGAAACTCGGCTTGCAGTTGAAAGACGATGATATCTTTGTGAATGTAGCAGGTGGCGTAAGAATAGATGAGCCAGCCGTGGATCTGGGGATTGTCTCAGTTATTGCATCGAGTCTCTTTGACAAACCTGTCAAGGGACACACAGTGGTGCTGGGAGAGATCGGGTTGACCGGAGAGGTCAGGCCAATCAGTCGGATCGAACCGAGGGTGCATGAGGCAGGAAAGATGGGCTTTGAGCGGTGCCTCCTTCCAGACGACAACCTGAAACATCTCAAAAGACCGGATACTATGGAGCTTGTTGGCGTCCGCACGATCTCTGATGTGGTCGATTCACTCTTTTAGCGGCAATTTTGATGGACTCGCAAAAAATCCGCAAACAGACGGCACAGTAATCCGCCTCAGGCGGACCAGTTGCAAGGCGCGCGTCTTTTCCTAAGCCGTCAGGCGCAATCTTGAGGAGTCAGGTCCGCCTAGGCGGATCGCAATGACTTACCCTGTTAAATCGGCTTCGCCGTCTCGCATAGCGAGAATTTAACAGAGCGGGGATGAAGCGGAATCCACCGGAGGCGGACAGATGGACTTCCAACGAACTTAAACATCAAGTTCGTTGCCGACAGGACGCCGCAAAGCGGCATAAACCAGCTTTTTAGGGAGCCGTCAATTTTGTCTTGCAATAGATCCAATTGTTGATATATTGCCTCCGCGGTGAAACTTAACCGATGGAATGACTCTTATACAATACGTGCTCGTAAGGAAGGATTCCCAGCTCGATCAGTCTTTAAACTTCAAGAGATACAAGAATCCTTTCGTATCCTGAAAAAAGGTGGCCGTGTGCTTGATTTGGGCTGCGTCCCCGGCTCATGGCTGCTGTTTGCTTCAAGGACAGTGGGGAGCAAAGGTTTCGTTGTTGGAGTGGATATCACGCCGATTTCTCTGAAGCTTCCGCCCAACGTTCGATTTGTCCAGCACGACGTGCTACGCCCTGACGCGTCATTCTTGGACACCGTTGGAGGCCCGTTTGACACGGTATTGAGCGATATGGCGCCTTCTAGCACAGGGAACAAGTTCCTGGATGCACACAGGTCCCTTGAACTGTGTGAATCGGCCCTGGCTATTGCAGGTCACGTTCTGGAAGCCGGAGGAGCCTTTGTCTGTAAGATCTTTCACGGGGCTGACTTCAAGGTTTTTTCGGACCAGGTCAAGAAGTCCTTTGGCAGGGTCGTGCACGTAAGGCCAAAGAGCACCAGGAAGGCAAGCAGGGAAATATATGTCGTAGGATTGGGAAAAAACTGATCTCACGAAAGGCAAGTATGTAAAAGGCCAACTCAGGAGGCACGATGTCCGGGCATTCAAAGTGGAGCACGATCAAGCGCAAAAAGGGCGCGACAGATGCCAAGCGAGGCAAGATTTTTACCAAGTTGATAAAAGAGATCACCGTTGCTGCTCGCTTTGGGGGAGGCGATCCGGATGCCAACCCTCGCCTCCGTACGGCTATCGCTGCAGCAAAGTCAGAAAACATGCCAAAGGACAACATTGAAAGAGCAATAAAGAAAGGAACAGGTGATCTGGAAGGCGCCGCCTATGAAGAGGTCTATTATGAAGGATACGGGCCTGGCGGGGCGGCTGTGCTCGTGGAGTCTTTGACCGACAATAAGAACCGTACAGTGGCCGATATACGCCATGCCTTCAGCAAGGCCGGGGGAGGCCTGGGTGAGGCAGGATGCGTGGCCTGGATGTTTCAAAAAAAGGGGCTGTTTGCATTCGAGAAGGGAAGCGTGGACGAAGAGACCCTCATGGATATAACACTGGATGCAGGGGCAGAAGACATCCATGACGAGGAAGGAGCCTTCGAGGTCATTACTTCCACGGAAGATTTTGAGCAGGTGAAGAAGGCACTGGATGATCGAGCGCTCGGATATGTCGTTGCCGAGATCACGATGTTGCCCCAAAGCACGATTAAACTTGAAGGCAAGGAGGCCGAACAGATGCTTCGCCTCATGGACGGACTGGAAGACTCAGACGATGTCCAGAAAGTATATTCCAATTTTGATATCTCCGATAAGACCCTTGAAGAGATCGGCGGAGGCTAGGTTGCCCGCGGAAATCCGGAGGTTTTCCGTACTTCTTCTTACAAGAACTCTTGGTTCGGTATATAGGCATCCGGGATTGATACGATAGTGGCAAAGACGAAGGCGAGGCCGCTTTGTTAGTACTGGACGAACTGCATTACTCCGAGGAGCATATATGGGTCCGCCGGGAAGGCGATCACACAGTGACTCTCGGAATAACCGATTACGCCCAATTGGAGTTGGGTGATCTTAACTACATAGAACTCCCAAACGAAGGTGATGAAATAGTGTACTGCGAGCCCTTCGGCAGCGTTGAATGTGCAAAGCTGGTTAACGATCTCTATGCCCCTGTCTGCGGGAAGGTGCTGGCAGTGAACCGAGATGTCATTGACAACCCCACACTAATCAATCGCTCACCATACAGCCAAGGGTGGGTGATTCGAGCCAGGGTCTATTCCTTAGACGAATTAGAGCTCCTCATGTCGGCCGACGATTACGAGGAATATGTACTCAGCAAGCCCCTTTGAGCACGGTCTTAACAAACCCATACGAGCCCTCACTTCCCAGTAATTTCCTGCATCCGTTTTACTGCCCTGAAGGCTTTCTTCCGAACTGTTTCGGGCACTTTCACCTCATAGGTCATTGTCCTTATGGCTCTGAGGACATCACTGAGCGTTGTTCTTTTCATGTCTTCACATACCATGTTGTCGGAGACCTTGTAGAACGACTTGCGGGGGTTTGCTTTTTGCAGCGGGTAGATCAGCCCTTCCTCCGTTCCCACGATAAATGACTGATTCTCAGAACGTTTGGCAAAATTCAGCATACCGGAGGTACTCAAGACAGCATCGGCCAGGGCCAGAACCTCCGGACGACATTCTGGGTGAGCCATAAACAGGGCCTCTGGATGGGCTGCCTTTGCAATCATCACTTCTTGGGCCGACAACCGGTCGTGGATCGGGCAGTATCCGTCCCAGTAGTTGACTTTCTTGCTGGTCTTGGATGCGGCGTATTGGGAGAGGTTCCGATCCGGCGTCATGAGGAGTTCATGCTCCGGCAGGCTGTTTACAACAGCAACAGCATTGGCGGAAGTACAGCAGATAGTGGAGTGTGCCTTCACCGAGGCAGGGGAGTTGACATAGGTTACAACGGGGATTTCGCCAAGCCGGGCAAGCTTTGCCTCAAGCGCCTCAACCGTAATCATGTCAGCCATGGGACACCCTGTGTCCATGCGAGGCATAAGCACGGTTTTGTCGGGAGATACTATGGCAGCCGTCTCCGCCATAAAGAGGACACCACAAAAAACGATTGCATCCGCATCGGTTTTCCCCGCAAGGATGCTGAGTTCAAGGGAATCTCCCGTGAGGTCGGCAACATCCTGAATTTCAGCGGACTGGTAGTTGTGAGCGAGCAGAATGGCATTTCGCTCACTCAAAAGCGCCCTTATTTCCTTGGCTATCGTGTTAGTCATAGTATGTACGTCCAACCAGTATCCGCCACAGGCCAACAATCAGAAAAACAGATTTGCCCTATTGCCCTTCCAGCTCAAGCACGTCTGCGTTCTTGGGAATCTTGAAGACAAACAAAGACAAATCCAGCCCTTGATCAAATTTGAAGTCAGAAAATCGAATGCTCGTTTTGTCGCCAAAAGCGTTAGCAGTAACCGATTCCAAGATATCGAAGGTGTTCTTTGATACAGTCATCAGAAGTTCCACCAGATTCGGCCGCTTTTTCTTGGGAAGAAGCTTCAGGACAAACAGGTCCTTCTTTTGTGACTCCGTGGCTGACAACCGTACGACAAAATCATCAAGGAGCTTGCGAGGTTCGGTAAAAAACTCTGCCAGTTTGGTGTCGCCAAAATAGTCCGCACAACTTCCAACCATGACCTGGTTATCTGCCGGCCGATAGATCCACACATTTTCTCCGTCCGAAATAATAAAGTATTCCTCCGGTATTCTATAGTGCCAACGCATCATGGCAGGGCGCCTGAAACAGACGTGTCCCTCTGCTGTATCGACTATACCCATCGCTTCTATGCGAGATTCCTGGAAAAAATCAGCCTCAAAATCGGCTGCTGCATACCGGCGCTGAACCTGCTCAAAGATTTCGGAAATCGAAAGACAGTCCGAGGCAGCACAGGTGTGCCGGGACAAAAGAGCAAACGACATGAGGAACAGAACCACACACAGATAAGGGAGCCACGGCGCGAACCGCGCACATATCACGTCTCTTTTTCTCATCAGTTCGATATCCTTTTCATTTCAGTTCAGGAAACCTGGTCCTTTGGGCCAGGTCAGAGTCATTGGCTCTGCTATACTTCGTTCCGTCGAAATGCGCTTGTATACTGGAATTTAGATATAAGAGTTAGCATTTGAGGGTACGGGGGATGTCCCCAGCCCTCCAATATTACAAGTTGTACGGAT
>JAFGFW010000159.1 GCA_016930875.1 Deltaproteobacteria bacterium
CGCGCGAATCTTGAGGAATGAGGCGTACTTACGGTACGTCGCAATGACGAAAGATGAAGCGCAACGCCGCAGATGGACTTTTTACGAAGCCGTCAAATTTAGCGGCTGACAGGACGTAAATGGGGATGAAGGTTGCCTACTTTGACTGTTTCTCCGGGATTAGCGGTGACATGATTCTCGGGGCGTTGATCCAATTGGGGGTTCCACCTGTTTTTATTGAAGAAAATATTCGAGCTTTGCCCCTTGAGGCCTTTCATCTGGAGATTGCTGAAGCCGAGCGGATGAGCATCCACGGCCGGCAGGTACACGTGGTGGTTGATAAGAAGGACACGTGTGCAAGAAATTATAAGGACATCCGAGGCCTTATCGAAGGGAGTCAAGTTTCTGAAAGGGTAAAGCGCCTCAGCCTTAAGGCCTTTGCCCGACTGGCAGAGGTTGAGGCTGGTATTCACAATTGTCCAAAAGAGCACGTCCATTTTCATGAACTCGGAGGAGTGGATGCTATTGTCGATATCGTGGGAGCTGCTCTCGGGGTGGAATGGCTCCAAATTGGCAAAGCAACGGCTTCTGAGATCCCAGTGGGAAGAGGCTTCGTAATCTGCGATCACGGAAGACTTCCTGTGCCGGCCCCGGCCACAGTGGCTCTCCTTGAAGGAGTGCCTGTGTACGGCGCCGGTGTTTCTCATGAACTGGTTACCCCGACCGGAGCGGCGATCATCACATCGCTTGCCGAAGACTTTGGCCCGATGCCAAGGATGCGCATTCGCCAGGTGGGTTACGGTGTTGGGGCACGGGACCTGAAAGAGATGCCTAACTTGCTCAGGGTCATCGTAGGGGAGCCTGAATCTGTGTGTGAGGCAGATTGTGTCACGGTCGTGGAGACCAGCATCGATGACATGAATCCTGAGATATTCGGATTCGTCATGGAGAGGCTTTTTGAAGATGGGGCCCTGGATGTGATCTGGATTCCAATCTTTATGAAGAAGAATCGACCTGGAACCATGATCCAGGTTATATGTAAGGAAATCGACCGAGAAAAAGTGGTGCACCGGATACTATCTGAGACCACGGCCACTGGTGTGCGGCACTGCCGGGCGGATCGGATAAAGCTGCACAGAAGACTCAAAGAGGCCGCCACGTCCTTTGGCAAGGTACGGGTGAAGGAGATTTCAGACCTGACGGGTAAGGTCTCTGTGGCGCCGGAATATGAGGAGTGCAAGAGGATTGCCCTGGAGAAGAACATGCCCCTGAAGACGGTCTATGATGCCGTCTTAAAGGAGACGTCGCAGTAGGAAAGCATTGCACGGCACGCCATCGTCAAAGTCGAGCGAATTTACCGGAATTGCATAACTGAACAAACCTATAACTTCAGAGGGTTACTGGGGGCTAAGACAGGGCGTTGCATTGCATAGCGGCATTCGACAAAGATTTGTGGTTGTGTTAGCAACAGGATTTTACGCGGGCTGCATCCCTTTTGCCTCCGGCACTTTTGGCACTGTAGCTGCGGTTCCTCTATGCTATCTTCTTACTATGCTTGGCCCACTTGAGGGGGCGTTGTTCATTGCGGCGTTTACCGGGTTTGCCGTGTGGGTATCAGGTGAAGCAGAAAAGATATTTGGGAAAAAAGACAGCGGCTTAATTGTTATAGATGAGATGGCAGGGTTTCTGGTTACGATGTTTCTCATCCCCTGGAACGTAAAGACGTTGGTGACCGGTTTCTTGCTTTTCAGGTTCATGGACATTGCCAAGCCCTTTCCTATCAGGAGGCTGGAATCGACGTTGCCCGGCGGCTGGGGTGTTGTGGGCGATGACGTCCTTGCAGGGATTTATGCCAACGCTGTGTTGAGAGTTGTTATGAAGCTCTTCTGGAGTTGAGATTGAAGGATGGAAGATAATTCCCTTGAACAGGAAGTGGCCAGGGCGCTTCTTTCTCTGAAGATAACTATTGCGGTAGCCGAGTCGTGTACTGGTGGGTTGATTTGCCATCGACTCACCAACATTTCAGGCAGTTCAGACTATTTGGAGATGGGGGTTGTGACGTACAGCAACCGGTCCAAGATCGAGTTCTTGGGGGTGTCTGAGGGGATTATTAAAGAACACGGAGCCGTTAGCGAAGCCTGCGTCAGGGAGATGGCGATGTGCGTCAAGCGGTTGGCAGGCACTGGTCTGGGTATTGCGGTCAGTGGGATCGCAGGCCCCACAGGCGGCGCTTCTGACAGACCAGTAGGCACGGTTCATATGGCCTTGGCCTGGAGCCAGGATGTGGAGTCATGGAGATATCACTTCAAAGGGAGCCGAAGAGAGATCAAAGAACAGGCTTCAGAGGAGGCGTTGAAGAGGATACGAGAACGCTGCGAGTCAATAGAACATGGGTGAGAAGATACGCACCTTCATAGCGATCGGTTTGCCGGAATTCGTTCTTCAGGCAATTGCAAAAATCCAGGAGACGCTCCGGGGATCAGGCCTTGACATCAGATGGGTTCGCAGGGAAGGCATCCACCTGACCCTGAAGTTCCTGGGAGATATTGACAGGGATGATGTAGGGAAGATTCAGGCAGCCATGGAAGAAGCCGCCAAGGGCATTTCCCCTTTTACGCTGACGGGGGATGAGGTTGGGGTTTTTCCGGATTTCAGGCGTCCGCGTGTCATCTGGGCGGGGATATCAGGGGACGTGCAGGCCTTGTTCGCTCTTCAGAGCGCTTTGGAATCTCAGCTCAAGGGGCTTGGCTTTCCTAAGGAGAAACGGCATTTTAAGGGCCATCTGACAATGGGTCGTGTCAAGGATCGTGTGGATAGGACCAAGTTGCGGGAGTCCTTGGAGGGATTGGCGAGGTTTGAAACAGGATCTTTCACGGTTAAGTCTGTTGTCTTGTTTCAAAGCACCTTGCGTTCTCAAGGGGCGGTATACACAAGACTGGCTGAGGTGGATTTAAGAAGTGCCTGAAATTTAAAATGCCTTAAATGGATAAAGCTAGGGGGAATATTCATGAGTAGTATATCTGCTGACAAGGAGAAGGCGGTTGAACAGGCGATAGGTCAGATAGAGCGCCAGTTCGGCAAGGGTTCCATCATGAAACTGGGCGCCCAGGTCATTGCAGACATCCCGGTAATTCCAACGGGCTCCCTTGCCTTGGACCACGCACTGGGAGTAGGAGGCATACCGCGAGGCCGGGTCGTAGAGCTTTTTGGGCCTGAGTCTTCGGGCAAAACCACGCTTGCTCTTCATGTTGTGGCGGAAGCCCAAAAGGGGGGCGGTATTGCGGCATTTATCGATGCCGAACACGCCCTGGACGTATTATATGCAAAAAAACTCGGCGTGAACTGTGATGACCTTCTCGTCTCTCAACCGGATACGGGTGAGCAGGCCCTGGAGATTGCCGAGGTCCTGGTCAGGAGCGGCGCCCTGGATACCGTGGTTGTTGATTCGGTGGCAGCCCTGGTTCCACGGGCTGAGATTGAAGGAGAGATGGGGGATGTCCATGTGGGTCTGCAGGCCAGGCTCATGTCACAGGCTTTGAGAAAGCTGACGGCCTGTATTAGCAGGTCGAAAACAACGGTTATCTTTATTAACCAGATTCGAATGAAGATCGGAGTCATGTTTGGGAACCCGGAGACCACGCCAGGAGGTAATGCCCTTAAGTTTTATTCGTCGGTGAGACTTGACATACGAAGAATCGGGAACATCAAAGACGGCCAGGAGGTCATAGGAAACCGAACAAGGGTGCGGGTGGTAAAGAACAAGGTGGCGCCGCCTTTCAAGGAAGCACAGTTTGATATCATGTACGGTGAAGGTATTTCCGCTACTGGCGATCTTCTGGACATGGCCGTTCAAAACGAAATCGTTGATAAGAGCGGGGCCTGGTATTCATTTGACAAGGAAAGGATTGGACAGGGCAGGGAAAACGCCAAGACATTTCTGAAGGAACATTCTGATCTTTTTGCCAATATCCAAAAAAAAGTTCGAGATGCCCTTGGATTGGCACAGAAGGAGTCCGGGCAGTCCGAGGCGCAGCAGCGTGGAAAAGAGTAAGGAGTAGGCAGTGAGCAGTGTCCAGTGACAAATGATCAGTGACTAATGACTATGACGACATCAGATGATCTGCGGGAAAAATTTTTGGCCTATTTTGAGGAAAAAGGCCACACGATCGTAAAGAGCTCGTCTCTGATGCCCCATGATGACCCCACCCTCCTTTTCACCAATGCCGGGATGGTGCAGTTTAAGCGGACATTCCTGGGAGAGGAGAAACGAGACTACGTGCGGGCATGCACGTCTCAGAAGTGTGTTCGGGCTGGCGGCAAGCACAACGACCTTGAAAATGTAGGCCACACGGGGCGCCATCACACTTTTTTCGAGATGCTGGGAAATTTTTCCTTTGGGGATTATTTTAAGCCGTTAGCCATTGAATTGGCCTGGGATCTCATAACCAGGGTTTATGGCCTTCCAGTAGAAAAAATCTGGGTTTCAGTCTACGAAAACGACGATGAGGCGCATCAGCTTTGGTCTAACAATACAGGGATACCGGAGGACAGGATCGTTCGTCTCGGCAAGAAGGATAATTTCTGGTCAATGGGCGATACTGGTCCTTGTGGGCCGTGCTCGGAAATCCTCTTTGATCAGGGCGAAGAGATGAGTTGCGGTCGACCCGAATGCCGGGTGGGTTGTGAATGTGACCGCTATCTGGAGTTGTGGAACCTGGTTTTCATGGAATTTAACCGGGATGACACAGGCAACATGACACCCCTTCCAAGACCGAGCATTGATACAGGCATGGGACTGGAGCGCATCGCGGCAGTAACGCAAGGGGTTACGAGTAACTACGAGACCGACCTGTTTATCCCCATTATAAGAGAAATCGAGGAGATCTCCGGTCATTCCATTGATGAGTCCCGCGAGATTGATGTTTCGATGAAGGTGGTGGCAGACCACAGCCGAGCAGCGGCCTTTCTGATCGGTGACGGGGTCCTGCCATCCAATGAGTGGCGAGGGTATGTGCTTCGCCGTATCCTGAGACGGGCCATTCGTTATGGTCGCACCCTGGGATTGCCCCGGCCCTTTCTGTATCAAACCGCGGGCAAGGTTGCTCAGGTGATGAAGAAGGCCTATCCGGAGCTCTTGGAAGCAGATGCCTACATCAAGAATATTATCAAGAGCGAAGAGGAGCGCTTTTTGGGGACCCTGGACACAGGCTTGAGTGTTCTGGAGGATGCCCTGGGTGAATTAAAGGCTCAGGGGGACTTGAAGGTCCCAGGGAATCTCATATTTAAGATGTATGATACTTATGGTTTCCCGGTTGACATTATCCAGGACATTGTGCGCGATGACGGGTTTTCACTGGATATCGAAGGCTTTAACGCGTCCATGGACCAACAGCGCCTCCGCTCACGGAGCGCCTGGAAAGGCGTCGGCGGTCATGAGGCAGCAGAGGCCTTCAAGGCCCTTGCGGTTCGGGGGATACAGACTGAGTTTGTGGGCTATGAGACCACAAGCGCTGACTCTGAAATCCTCATGCTCGTTCGAGACGGCGAGACTGTTCAAGGGGCTACACAAGGAGAATTCATTGAACTTGTTGTAACAGGCAAGACCCCCTTCTACGGCGAGGCCGGGGGCCAGGTGGGAGACCAGGGCCGAATTACAGGGGCGGGCTTTGAGATAGAAGTCCGTGACACGGTGAAAGCTCCCGGTAACATAATAATCAACAAAGGCAAGATCCTGCGCGGAACAGTTTCCACAGGGGACCGTGTGACTCTCAGTGTGGATAGGGAGCGGCGATTGGCTATTGGCAGGAATCATACTGCCACCCACCTGTTGCACGCGGTTTTGCGCAAAGTGCTGGGGGACCATGTGAAGCAGTCAGGATCATTAGTGGGGCCTGACCGTTTGCGTTTTGATTTTACGCATTTTTCCGCTCTTGATGCAGAGACACTCCGGGAAATCGAAGACCTGGTCAATGACAGAATTCGTCAAAACACGCCTCTGAAGATCGAGGAGATGGATGCCGAGGACGCCTTCAATGCAGGAGCCACCGCGCTTTTTGAGGAGAAGTACGGTGACCGTGTCCGGGTCGTTGCTATTGGGAATTTCAGCAAGGAGCTGTGCGGAGGGACCCATACTGTGCGGACGGGAGATATCGGTCTTTTTAAGATCGTCAGCGAAGGGAGTGTGGCAGCCGGCGTGCGACGTATCGAGGCGCTCACAGGCGCGCTTGCCCTTGCGAGCACCCAGGAGGCCTCTCAGACCTTGCATACCCTGGCAGAGGCGCTGAGAACCAAGCCTGAAAATTTGGCAGACAGGGTTCAGAAAATCATGGCACACCAGAAGGCCCTTGAGAAGGAACTCGGCGCTGTCAGGGCCAAAGCCCAGGCTGAGGCATCAGATAAGTCCCTTTCCGAGGTCAAGGCAGTAAACGGCGTTTCAGTCCTGGCTCAGGAGGTTTCAGTCGACACACCCGCGGCCTTGAGAGATTTTGCCGATCAAGTTAAGGCAAAGATAAAGTCCGGGATTATTGTATTGGGGAGCAGGATACCTGAAAAGGTGCTGCTCGTGGCCGTGGTGACAGAGGAACACCAGGAGCAGTATCATGCCGGAAAGATAATCAAAGAGGTGGCCGCCATAGTTGGCGGCGGCGGCGGCGGGCGTCGTGACATGGCCCAGGCCGGGGGAAGCAAGCCTGAAAAACTACCGGAAGCGCTGGCCGCAGTTTACGATATCGTAGCTGGGAACTGATTACACCCAGACGAGCTGCTTGGCCCCGCGTTTTCTCGCGACGATTTCTCCGATAGCGTAGGCTTTTTCGTTCATTGCCAGAAGGAATTCCATGATGCCCTGTGCGGCATTAGCGGGCGTGACAAGGATGATGCCGATTCCGTTATTGAAAGTCCTTCTCATTTCCAATGCGGAGAGCTTTCCTGCTTCCCGGAGGAAATGAAAAACAGGAGGAACCTCCCAACTCCCTTCTTGGATCACGGCCTTGCAAGATGATGGGAGTATTCGCGGCAGGTTTTCTTGTATGCCACCGCCTGTGACGTGGGCAATCCCGTGTATGGCAAAATCACGCAGCAGGTGACGGAGAATTTCGGAATAGATCTTGGTAGGCTCCAGGAGTTCGTCTCCTATGGTTTTTCCCAGAACATCAACCCTGTCAGTCACTTTCAGCTTGAGTTTTTCAAAACAGATCTTTCGAACCAGAGAATACCCGTTGCTGTGAAGCCCGCTTGACGCTATGCCAATCAGCTTATGGCCTACCCCGATCTCTGATCCATCGACAATTTTGCCGTTGTCTACAATGCCGACTACAAACCCCGCCAGATCATAATCACCCTCAGCGTAGAGCCCCGGCATTTCCGCTGTCTCGCCACCTATCAGCGCACACTTGGCCGTTTTGCAGCCCGTGACAATTCCTTCTATTATGGCCTCAGCGGTTTCGGACACAAGTTTGCCCATGGACAGATAGTCCAAGAAGAACAGAGGCCTGGCACCTTGAACCGTGATATCGTTGACGCACATGGCCACAAGGTCTATGCCGATCGTGTCATGCTTTTCCATCATGGAGGCGACCTTCAATTTTGTGCCAACCCCGTCAGTGGAGGTGACAAGAACCGGGTCTTTATATTGAGTGACATCAAGGGAGTAAAGACCGCTGAATCCGCCAATGCCGGCAATCACACCAGACTGTGGGGCCTGTTTCGTGATCTGCTTGATCCTTTTGATGAAACGATTTGCCTTGTCGATATCGACACCGGCTTTCTGGTAGGTAAGAGAGTTGTCCATGTCACGGCTCCTCAATTTTGTACTTTTTTAGAGCAATTACGTCGTAAAGTCAAAAGAAATCTTTTTGACAACACCTTTACTCTAGTATAATAACCTCTCAAAGATAAAGAAATCAAAACCCTTATGGAAGGCATCTGTCATGAAACAATTCGCCAGGCTGAATCGGCTTCCGCCCTATGTTTTCACCACCGTAAATCAGATAAAAATGGATGCGCGCCATGCAGGAGAGGATATTGTGGATTTGGGTATGGGCAATCCTGATATGGCAACGCCAAAGCACATTGTGGACAAGCTGGTTGAAGCCTGCAGAAAAGGGCACAACCACCGGTATTCTGCGTCCATGGGGATCACCAAGCTCAGGATGGCTATCTCCGATTGGTACAAACGCCGCTTTGACGTGGATATTGATCCTGAAACAGAAGCGATTGTCACTATCGGGGCTAAGGAAGGAATCTCACATCTTGTCCTCGTAACCATTGCCCCGGGGGATGTGGTCTTTTCGCCGAACCCCACCTATCCTATCCATCCCTATTCGGCCATCATAGCAGGTGGAGACGTGCGTGGGATTCCTCTGGGTCCGGAGCAGGACTTTTTTGAAAACTTGATTGCTGCCACAAAGCAGACATGGCCGAGACCGAAGATGCTTATCATATCTTTTCCCCATAATCCCACAACAGAGGTGGTGGACCTGGGTTTTTTTGAGAAGATTGTAGACTACGCCAAAGAGCATGGGATTCTGGTGATTCATGATTTGGCCTACGCTGATTTGGTGTATGATGAATATTTGGCCCCGAGTTTTCTTCAGGTGCCCGGGGCCAAGGAAGTGGGGGTGGAATTTTTCTCCCTTTCCAAGAGCTATAGTATGCCTGGGTGGCGTGTCGGTTTTTGCGTTGGGAGCCCCGAGATAGTTGGAGCTCTTCGCCGCATCAAGAGCTATCTCGATTACGGCATTTTTCAGCCGATCCAAATTGCATCCATCATTGCGCTAAACGGACCGCAAGATTGCGTCAAGAAAATCGTAGACACATACAAAATAAGGCGTGATGCGCTGGTTAAAGGCCTGAACAGGGTTGGGTGGCCAGTCAAGAGTCCGAAGGGAACCATGTTTGTTTGGGCAAAGATCCCTGAACAGTATGTCAAGATGGGCTCTGTGGAGTTTTCCAAGATGTTGATTCGAGAAGCCAAGGTGGCTGTTTCTCCGGGGCTCGGTTTCGGGGAGTATGGCGATGAATATGTCAGGTTTGCTCTAATAGAAAACACGATGCGCACCAATCAGGCCATAAGGGGGATTCGCAAGATCCTGTAATTTTTTCTCGTAAGGTGAGCACATGAACAAAATACATATTGGCTTGCTGGGGTTCGGAACTGTGGGTTCGGGCACAGCAAAGATCCTGCTGGAAAACCGGGATGTCATCGCCTCTCGTTTAGGAGCGCACCTGGAGCTCAAATGGATAGCCGACCTTGACCTTGAAACTGATCGGGGCGTGTCAGTGGATGAAAAGATCCTCACAACAGACGCCAATGTGGTCATCAATGATCCTGAGGTTGACATTGTGGTGGAACTGATTGGTAGTTATGAACCGGCAAAAAGCTTCATCTTGCAGGCCATTGAAAAAGGCAAACACGTAGTCACCGCCAACAAAGCCCTTCTCGCTGCTCACGGGGACGAGATTTTTTCTTCTGCTTTGCGCAAAGGGGTGGAGGTGGGCTTTGAAGCCAGTGTTGGCGGGGGTATTCCTCTGATTCGTTCGATAAAGGAAGGGCTTGTTGCCAATCGCATCCAAGGCCTTTTCGGGATCTTGAACGGCACTGCCAACTATATATTGACCAAGATGACGGATGAGGGAAGTCCCTTTTCAGAAGTGCTTAAAGAGGCCCAGGCGCTCGGTTACGCGGAAGCTGATTCCACGTTTGATGTTGAAGGGATTGATTCGGCCCACAAACTCACGATACTCCTTTCTGTAGCTTACGGTGTTCCCATCGACAATAGCGCCGTTTATACAGAGGGGATCTCAAGAATAACGCCTCTTGACATCGAGTTTATCAAGGAATTCGGGTACCGGATCAAGCTTTTGGCTATTTCAAGAGATGATGGCGAGGCTATTGAAGCCCGGGTTCATCCGACACTGATACCTCAAGAGAGCCTCCTTGCCAGTGTGAATGAGGCTTACAATGCCCTTTACGTGAAGGGTGATGCTGTCGGAAATGTCATGTTTTATGGGTTCGGCGCAGGCATGATGGCCACGGGAAGCGCTGTGGTTAGCGACCTGGTGGATGTTGGGCGGAATGTATTGCATGGCGCAATCGGCAGGGTCCCTTGCATGGGCTATCAGCCTTCTTCCGTAAAAAGGAGACGCGTCAAATCGATCGAAGAGCTGTATGTGAAGTATTATTTCCGATTTTCTGCTGAGGATAGACCTGGTGTGCTCTCTAGGATTTCCGGAATTTTGGGAAAGCATCAAATCAGTATCGAATCGGTTCATCAGAAGGGCAGGGACCTAGCGGGCGAAGTGCCTATTGTTATGATTACCCATGAGGCCACGGAGGCAGCCGTAAGAGATGCCCTTTTTGAAATAGATCAGCTTGGCGTAGTGAAGGACAAGACCATGTTGATCCGGATTGAGGATCAAAGATGAAATACATTATTCTTGTGGGTGACGGCATGGGGGATTATCCCATTGCTGAGCTTGGCGGCAAGACCCCCCTTGAGGCAGCGCAGACTCCTAACATGGATTGGATTGCTCGTCAGGGCCAACTGGGGCTCGTCAAAACTATTCCCGATGGGTGCGAAACAGGAAGTGATACGGCCAATTTGAGTCTCCTGGGCTATGATCCAAGAATAGTACAAACCCGCCGGGGACCTTTGGAGGCAGCCAGCCTTGGGGTCAAGCTAAAGCCATCTGATGTGGCCTTCCGCTGCAATCTGGTGACCCTCTCCCGGCAGGAGGGTGCGCTCACAATGGACGATTACAGCGCCGGGCATATCTCCACTGATGAAGCCCGGCGCCTCATAGAGGACATAGACAATGGCCTGGGAAACAAGACGCTTCGATTCTATCCCGGGGTGAGCTATCGCCATCTTATGGTTTGGCAGGACGGATCTGCAGACGTAAATACAACTCCACCTCATGATATTACTGGAGAGAGAGTCGAGCCCTATTTAGATCGGTTGGCTTCTCAAGGGATTTTGCGTGAGCTAATTGATCGGGCAAGCTCCATCCTAAAAGACCATCCTGTCAACCGGACAAGGATGAAAAAGGGCTTGAAGCCAGCCAACCATATCTGGTTCTGGGGACAAGGACATGCGCCGCAATTGGAGTCTTTTGAAAAAAAGACAGGGCTTAAAGGGGCTATGATTTCAGCGGTAGACCTCCTGATGGGAATCGGTGTGTATTTGGGGCTTAAGGTGATTCGCGTGCCAGGAGCCACCGGATATTTTGACACGGATTATGAAGCCAAGGCACGATATGCCCTGTCAGCAATAAAAAGCGTCGACCTGGTCTATGTCCATGTTGAGGCTCCGGACGAAGCAGGGCATGCCGGCCTGCTGAATGAGAAGATAGCCGCCATTGAGGCATTTGATGCCAGAGTCGTGGGAAAGGTGCTGGACGGCTTGAAAGAGTTCCCAGAACACCGGATCATGGTTACCACTGATCACTATACTCCTCTTTCCGCAAGGACTCACACCACGGAACCCGTGCCCTTCGCAATCTGCGGCAAAGACGTCCCGTCACCTTCAGAGGGATCCTGTGGCTTCAACGAGAAAGGGGCCGAGGGCCAGACTTTGTTGGTTTCTGATGGTTATCGGCTCATAGAACGATTAATACGATTTGGCAAATAGTTCTTGACAGCTTGAAGGAAACGATCTATTTTTTGATAGTTAATGCGGGGTGGAGCAGTCTGGTAGCTCGTCGGGCTCATAACCCGAAGGTCCGTGGTTCGAATCCATGCCCCGCTACCAAGTGAAGATCAAGGGCTTGGATGCGAATTCCGGCCCTATTTTTTTGGTTCTTGTTTGTCTGGGTTGGGAATTGAAAAATTGTGGCACGTCCCGACAACATGGCAGGACTCTTGCATATTTAAACAGCAATCTGGGCGGGCAGATCAGAATTGTCTGGTTATCCCATCGTTCTGAGGCGTCAGGCAGGTACTTATTCATGAAGGTTACGGGTAGAGACGAAGTCTCCAAGTATGCTAATCAAAGGGCACTTGCCCCCAACAATGAAACCCCTGAAGAGGCTCGCAAGCGATCCGAGGTTGTCCGAGAGTCTCATGAGGACGCAGTTTGCAGTTTTTCCCAGAGGTCGAAAGACGTTCAGAAGGCCCACGAGGCCATTCAATCCGAACCAGATGTGCGCATGGGAAGAGTGCAGACCGTCAGGGCTAAGATTGAAAAGGGGACCTACGAGATTGATTTCGACAAGACAGCCGAGAAGATGCTGAAGACCTTTACTGACGAAATCAGTTGATGCCGGCAAAACGTCTTGCCACAAATGGTCTCTTGTGCGCTTGATTCAATTTTTGTTTTAGGAGGACCCACATGAACAAGGCGAATCTCATAGAGGCGCTGAAGAAGGAAACAGGACTCACAAAAAATAAAGCAACGGAAGTCGTTAACCTGATGTTTGACAAGATGACCGAGGCGCTGGCCTCGGGAGGCCGGGTTGAAATCAGGGGGTTCTGCAGCATCTATGTCAAGGAATACAAGGGGTACACAGGGAGAAATCCGAAGTCAGGAGCGCCCAGCCAAGTCCCACCCAAGAAACTGCCTTTCTTCAAATGCGGTAAGGAACTGAAAGAAAGAGTTGATCCCGAGTAAGCGTCCGCCAAGCGCCCCGAAGTATTGCCGATATTGTTTTTTTGTCAGACTGGAGACTGCGCAACCGTGCTTTTTCGCGTTCTGCGAAACTGGATGCCATAATCGCTCATTTTTTGCCGAAGGGTGCGTGGCTTGATTTCAAGTAGCTCTGCCGCCCTGGTTCTCTGACCGTTTGTCGTCTCCAGGGCCTTTAGGATAAGAGATTTCTCCACCCTTTCCCGCGCCTTTCGCAAAGGCTCGATGCCGCTCTGCATTTCGAGAGGAGCAGGCGCCGGCCTCTTGTCATGAGATTCTTGAAGATCTTTCGTGTTCAACTCGGGCGTCCCTTGCAAGAAATCTTCCGGAAAATCGTCCAGATCGATGGCAGGTTTTGATGCCATCAAGAACATACGTTCCACCAAATTCTTGAGCTGTCTAATATTGCCAGGCCATTTCAGGGACATGAGGAATTGCATGGCGTCAGGCGAAACCGTGACTCTTTCCTTCTGGTATATCTTGGCAAATCGTTCCAGGAAATAACTTACCAGGTGAGGAATGGCCTCCTGACGTTTCCTTAAAGGGAGAAGGTTGATTGGGATAACCTGCAGGCGATAGAAGAGATCTTTTCTGAAACGGCCTGCTTCTACTTGTGCAGCTAGATCCTTGTTGGTGGCAGCAATGATACGAACATCGACCTTGATCAGGTCTTGGCCCCCGATTCTCCGGAAACATCCATCCTCGAGCACGCGCAGGAAGTTCACCTGGTTCAGTTGGGAAATCTCAAGGACTTCGTCCAGAAAAAGTGTCCCGTTATGGGCCTGTTCGAATCTGCCCTTTGTTTGTCTGATGGCGCCTGTGAAGGCTCCCATCTCGTGGCCGAAGAGCTTGCTTTCGAACAGTTCACCAGAAAGGGTTCCACAGTTGACCGGCACAAAGGGCTTGTCCTTGCGCTTGCTTTTTTGGTGGACTATTCGTGCCAGAAGTTCTTTGCCCGTACCGGATTCGCCGGAGATGAGGACATTGGCGTCAAACCGGCTGACTTGCTGGACAGTTGCAATGACAGAGCGCATATGCTCGCTTACAACCACAAACTCAGGGAAAAGGTCTGGTTCGACTTGGCCACGCAGAGCGATTCCGTGAGGGCTCATTATTGCCTCCTGACTGCTATTGTACGTTTCTGGATTCCTTTCCAGAAAACGTATTGTACATTATAAAACAAAACGGCAAAAAAATGTCAACAGCTATTTTGATCTTATGCTATCGGCATAAGTACGCCGATTGTTCGTGACGGAGAGTCTCTGCGGATACACTCATAAGTGTTGCGCAATGAATGTCTTAGCAAATAGATTGAATGGCTCAGCGTTCTGGCACATGACTTGCTGCTGTAGCTGCAAGTGGGCCCGTATGTCCAGAGACGTCGGCCAGAGACGTCGGGAAGATGGCCTGTCCAAAGAGAACGTGCAGTGAGAAGATAATGCCAGAAAAGAGAATAAGAGACATAATGCTTGAGCTGGGCTCCCTTCGACGCATTTCGCCACGGACAAAGGCATTGGATGCGGTGAAAATGTTGGGGAAGAGAGCACGGGGGAAGGTTCCCCAGTTCTTGTTGGTGGTTGACAAGGTGGGAGACAAGGAAGAGATCCTGGGCGTGGTTTCGGTTGATGAAGTCCTTGGTCGTATGGAACTCTCTACGGAGTCCATGGAAGAGCTCCCGATCTTTTGGCAGGGACAGTTCTACCAGGAGTGTGAGTCCTTGTTTGAAAGGACGAGCAGCGAAATTATGTCACCTGTTACACGGGTCATACACCAAAGCGGTACCCTTATGGAGGCTGTCCACTTAATGAATTTTGGAAAGTTCGACTGGCTCCCTGTGGTGGATGGGGAAGATGTCGTTGGGATCCTCCTTAAGGAGGATCTCTTTAAGGAGGTCCTTGGGGCAACGGAATCAGAGGTGGAGCAGGGTGAGGATCCGGGTGGCAGGGGGTGGTGAATTTTCTTGACAATTTGGCAAGAAAATACTATTTAGCCCGACCAATTAGGACTACATGAAAGCCTAATACCAAACCCAAAGGAGAAATCCATGAGCAACCAGGAAAACATTCGAATTCTCTTGGTAGATGATGAGGAAACTCTGCTTGAGTTCCTGTCCAAGCGGCTCTTGAAACAGGGGTACACAGTAAAGGCCGCCTTTTCCGGAGAAGCAGCTCTCAACGTGGCAAAGGAAGATCCTTTTGATGTGGCCGTTGTGGATCTCAAGATGCCCGGGATGGATGGAGTGGAGACTCAAGAGAGGCTTAAGGAGATCCAGCCCTTGCTTCAGTGCATCGTGCTCACAGGCCACGGTTCCATACAATCGGCATTAGAAAGTGGTCAGCAGGAGGCTTTTCAGTATCTCCTCAAGCCTGTTGACTACGACCAGCTTGTGGCTGCTATCAAGGATGCCTACAAGAAAAAGATGGAGTTGCAGGCTACGAAGTTCCGAGAAGAAGTGGAGAAGATACAAGCGTCAGGGCTGGGTGCACACGGGATAAGAAAGGCGATTGGCAAGTTGCAGAAGATCTATGGAATCGAGTAGCTCACTGTCGGCCGATCTCAAAAAGGTTGTCCGTGAGCTGCAAAGCCACAAGATCGAGTTACACCAGACCAGGGCATACCTTCAGTGTATCTTGCAGAATTCCACTGAGTTGATTTTTGCGACAGACGCCGAGGGGATTCTGGTCTCTTTTAGCAAGGGAGGCGCAAAGGTACTGGGTTATTCCCTGGAGGAGGTGTTTGGCCGACCTATTGGTGACTTGGCCGAAGATTCGGAGTCGTTCCGATCTGTCATGGCAACCTCCCAGCAAGGGGGTTGCGCCGTTGCCTTGGACGTTGCCTTACGACATAAAGGAGGGAAGACTGTCTATTGTAATGTTTCTTTGATGGACCTGACCAACCGAGAAGGCCAAAGGGTGGGTTCGGTTGGAATATGCCAGGACATCACCCGCCAGAAAAAGCTCCAAGAAGACCTGATCCAGGTGGACAGGCTGGCCGAGATAGGCCGGATAGCCGCTGGTGTGGCCCATGAGATCAACAATCCCGTGGCAGTTATTAATGAGGCCTCGGGTTGGGCAGCGGAAGTCATTGCCGATGCCAAGGGCCTTAGTCCCGATGATCGCGAAGAACTGGAAGGGGTCGTAAAGAAGATCAAGGCTCAGACCGAGCGCTGTCGGAACATCACGCATAAGCTCCTCGGCTTTGTTCGCGATTCAGATCTTGCCAAGGAAGAGTTTGACCTCCACGAAACACTCAAAGAGACTGTCGATCTCCTCAAGTCCGAACTGAAGTATAGCAGCATCGAAATCGACATGAATTTTGTCGAAGGACCCCTGCCCGTGGTCTCGGACGCGAGATTGTTGGAGCAGGTCTTTGTCAACATCGTCGCCAATGCAATTCATGCTGTAGTGGCCAAAGGCGGGGAAGGCGGCCGCATTGAGATACGGACGCTCAAGAGAGACTCACAGATCGAAGTTAGCGTTGAAGACAATGGAGGGGGCATCCCCGAAGAACATCAGGACAAAATTTTTGAACTCTTCTATACCACCAAGCCTCCTGGAAAGGGGACCGGGTTAGGGCTTCCGATATGCCAGAACATTGTTCGGAATCTCGGAGGAGAACTGTCATTTGAGACCACGGCAGGGGTCGGAACGACCTTTACGGTTCAGATTCCGGCTCAGTGATCATTAAACACCTTCTGACTCAATGTTGTAACGTCTGCTTGTCAGGCGGATACGTTCTTCCTGCTCGATTTTTCTCTCATAAGCCCTGTCAATTTTAGAGACCAGTTCGTCTGTGTCAAAGGGCTTCCTCAGGTAATCGAAGGCGCCCATTCTCATCCCGTTTATGCCTGATTCCATGGAAGCATGGCCGGTTAGCATGATGACCTCAGTCAGGGGCTTCATTTTTTTTATTTCGACAAGTGTTTCCAGTCCATCGATACCTGGCATGAGCACGTCGAGTATGACGACATCGCAATCGCATTGTCTTAGCTTTTCAAGGACCTCTTCGCCGGTCAAGCACGTTGTTACGTCGTAACGCAGGTTTCTCAGTCGTTTGGATAGATATTCGAGAAACATTTCTTCGTCGTCAACAAGCAAGAGCCTTGGCTTCATGTCCTGCTTCATAGGTCTTTCACCTAGCTTAAGTTACGGGAAAAGGCGCATGGTTGTATGTTTCCTGCATGATGCATGCCAGACCCCCGTGCTTGTTCCGGCCCCGCTGCGGATCAGGACATATGTCCGCAAGAGACGGTATAACACCATTTTTCATCGCAGGGCGTTTCCGGCTTGTGTTTCCATGCTAGAGCGGCAGAAAAATGTCGATAAATGTCCATTTGTCATGCTAACGGCATAAATCTGCTGATATCAGAACGCCGAAATACATCTCGTTTCCTGAATGTCAAGACATAATTCCCTTGAAATCAAGGTGTTGGCAAATAAGTTAAGGCTCTGTTGGGTCTTGGCACATGACTTGCTGGACAGCTTGAGGAAGTTACTGCGCCTTAGGTAAAAGTTAAGCTGAGCAAAATAACAAGATGCAAATGGAAGTGACCTTAGTATTGTCGTCTCTTCTGTCCAACGTTTCTGTAGACGACTACTCAGATTAAGGAGGGATTGGTTGTTGAATACCCCGGACCCCGGAAATCTCAACCATCAGGGCTCCCCGAGTCCAAGCGAGGATGCGGCCTCAGTGCGCTCTGCACAAAGCAGGCGCATCTTTTTTTATCCTTTTGTTCTTACCTTTCTCATCATGTTCGGTCTCTGGGTGCTGCTTTCGGGCAAATTTGATCCCTTTCATATGACCTTAGGGCTTATTTCTTGCGCAATTGTCTCCTTTCTGTCATCTGACTTGTTGTTCCCCTCCCCCAAGATAGAGGGGCTCGTTGGCCAATGGGTCCGGTTCGGCATCTACATACCCTGGCTGATGATCGAGATCATCAAGGCGAATCTTCACGTGACCTATCTGGTCTTCCATCCAAGGATGATGGACCTGATTGATCCAAGAATCATAAAATTTAGAAGCAAGCTGAAAGGCGATATGGCTCTGGTTACCTTTGCCAATTCAATCACACTTACCCCCGGAACTATTACGGTTGATATATCGCTTGATGGGGATTTTAAGGTCCACGCCATTGACAAGGCGTCCGGTGAGCCTTTGCCGGGCGAAATGGAGGCAAGGATCGCAAAAACATTTGGTGAAGTCTGATGCATAACATATTTATCTTTTCGAGTCTGTATCTGGCTTTCTTGATGCTCCTTTCACTGTACCGAGGGGTGTTTGGGCCGACGGTCGTGGACCGTATGATCGGGGTCAATGCCATTGGGAGCAAGACCGCGGTATTGCTGATCCTGATCGGTCTTGTTTACCACAGGGTGGACATGTTCGTGGATATTGCCCTGGCTTACGCCATGTTGAACTTTATCGCAGTGCTGGCGGCTTCAAGGTATTTTCAAAAGCGCAAAGGGTTGTACGACGAATAGATACGGCCTTGACAGGGCCACACCGTAATTCCTGGGAGATTGTGAGAAATGGACATTATTGTAACACTGTTTTTGTTTGCCGGGCTCTTCTTCTTTACAGGAGGGGCCCTAGGGATTCTGCGCTTTCCTGATTTCTATTCGCGACTCCATCCTGCCGGTAAACTCGACACCCTGGGCTTGCTTTTGGCCATGGTCGGCCTGGCCCTGTTCAACCTCCACCATTTCTGTCTGGGCGCCTTGCTGACAAGCCTGAAGATTATACTGATCGTAGTTTTTGTCTTTTTGGCCAGCCCCACGGCCACCCACGCTATTGTTGACGCTGGTGTCAGGGCCGGCCTGGCTCCATGGGTCAAAGGGGATGAAAGGAGATAGCTCATGATCTGGCAGTTGGATTTGGCCGTTCTCACCTTGGTTGTCATAGTGGCCATTGGTTCTCTCATGGTCAAGGATCTGCTGGGGGCTGCCATTCTGTTTGGGGCTTACAGTTTTATGATGTGCGTGCTCTGGACTGTCATGGGGGCTGTGGATGTGGCCTTTACCGAGGCTTCCGTAGGGGCTGGTGTCAGCACAGTCTTTTTTGTTGCGGCCGTTTTCCGCACTTCAAGGAGGACAAAAGATTGAAGATCATAGGACTCGTCATAGCGGTTTTATCCGGTGCGCTGCTTATGTATGCAACGGTGGATTTCCCAGCATGGGGAGACCCGGCCTCTCCTGCCAGCACTTATCTTTCTCCTCATTTCATTGAAAAGAGCATGGAGGAAACTTCCGTGCCTAACATTGTGACCGCAGTCCTTGCCGACTACAGGGGTTATGACACCATGTATGAAACCACGGTGATTTTTTCGGCCGGGCTCGCCTGCTTTATCCTCCTGCGGGTTTTTCTGCGCGAAGAGCCCGGAGAGAGACTCTATCGGCATGTTCTCACCGGCGTTACCGTGCGGGTAGAGGGCGCGAAGTTGCCGCTGTCTGATGACTTTGAAAGGATCGACGCCATGTGGACCCCGCCTGATCTGATCATCAAGACGGTTTGCCGATTATTGATCCCCTTTATCCAACTTTTTGCCCTGTATGTGATCGCCCATGGGCATCACAGCCCCGGCGGCGGGTTCCAGGGCGGCGTGATACTCGGAGCCAGCATCATCGTGCTGGCTATGTCGCAGGACCTGAGAACAGCTGTTCGGCGTATGCGGGAAAAACTGGATGCCATCCTTTGTGCTATCGGTGTCCTTATTTACGCAGGCGCGGGAGCCCTCTGTCTGTTGTTAGGGCTTAATTTTTTGGATTACGGCGCTCTTACGCCAGTACTCCATTGCGATGCGATTACTGCTAGATCCCACGGCATTCTCATTGTAGAAATCGGTGTGGGAGTCGCCGTTATGTGCACCATGATCTGGATCTACTGCAATCTCTCATCAATGGGCAAATATGATGAAGGGCTATAGGCACTTATTTTGAGGGTATCTTATGGGTGATTTACTTCAAACGATTGTGGCCAAGTACAACTACTGGATCTACATCACACTGATGATGATCGGCCTGTATGCCATGATCGCCAAAAACAATCTGGTAAAAAAGATTGTAGGCATGAATATCTTTCAAACCGCCATTATCCTGTTTTATGTGTCCATTGGCGTCAAGAAAGGGGGCACCATTCCGATTCTAGAGCATGGCCATGGCGAGCACGGCCATGGTGCTGCAAGTCACCTTGTACAGGCTGTGGACTATATCAACCCATTGCCCCACGTGCTGATGCTCACCGCCATCGTGGTGGGCGTGGCAACCCTGGGGGTGGCCCTGGCTTTAGCCATAAGAATCTATAACCAACATAACACTTTGGAAGAAGACGAAATTCTAGCACAGATTAGGGAAAAATGAGCCAACAATATGCTGCACTGCTTGTCGTTGTCCCGCTCCTTTCGGCCTTAGTGATCAGTATTGCCGGTTTGGTAAACAAAAGATTGTGTTTCCCCATTGCCGTTGCAGCTTTGGGGGTGGCGGCCTATTCATGCATTGGCCTGCTACTGAGGGTCTTGAATGAAGGGGTGATTGTCTACAAATTGGGAGGATGGGATCCCCCAATGGGCATTGCCTACTACGTGGACCATCTCAACGGGCTCGTTCTGGCGGTGGTGTCAGTCGTGGCCTTCCTTAATCTGATAGCGAGCAAGAAGAGCATCGAACTCGAGATGCCGGATAAGATGGGTGCATTCTACGCATTGTATGTTTTGCAGGTTACCGGTCTTCTGGGTATCGTCGTCACCGGAGACGCTTTTAACCTGTATGTGCTGCTGGAGATCACTGCGCTTACCGGCTACGGGATGCTTGCCATGGGGGAGGACCGCGCTTGCCTTTCGACGCTCAATTATCTTTACATGGGCACCATCGGGGCATGCTTTTATCTGTTGGGCGTCGGATACCTTTACATTGTAACGGGTTCATTGAATATGGTGGACATTGCTCATCTTTTGCCGCCCCTTTACCAGTCCAAGGCAGTTCTGGCCGCCTTTATCATTTGCCTTGTAGGCGTGTGGCTCAAGATGGCCTTCTTTCCGCTGCATGCCTGGCTTCCCAATGCTTACACGCACGGCCCTTCAGCGGCCAGCAGCTTGATTGCCCCTCTGGTGACCAAGGTGATGGTCTATGTGATGATCCGTCTCATATTGACCGTTTTTACTCCGGATTTTGCCTTTACCATGCTGAACATAAGCGAACCTATTGTCTGGCTCGCCGTCATTGCCATAGTCATGGGGGCAATACTTGCGCTGGCGCAGCGTGACTTGAAGAAGATGTTAACCTACATCATTGTTGCGGAAGTCGGCTATATGGTTGGCGGGGCGTGGCTTGGAAACCGTGACGGGATGACAGGCGCGATCCTACATATTTTGAACGATGCTCTCATGACCCTGTGCGCCTTTCTCGTGGTAGGCAACATTGTCTATAAACTCAAGGGATACGCCTTTGATGATCTCAAAGGGTTGTTCCGTAAAATGCCCTTCACCATGGGGGCCTTTGTCGTAGGGGCTCTGTCCATCATCGGGGTCCCTCCGACGTGCGGTTTTTTCAGCAAGTGGTATCTGATCTCCGGGGCGATTCAGGCCGGCCAATACGGTTTCATGGTGGCGCTGATTTTCAGCAGTTTGGTAAACGTGGTTCTCTTTTTCAGGATCATTGAGATTGGTTTTTTTGAACCGTTTAGCGACCATCACGGGCACGATCATCATACTGAGGAACCAATGGCTGAGGCCCCGCTCACTATGCTGGTTCCTCTTTTTATCGTGGCCGCAGGTCTGGTCGTGGTCGGGTTATATACCGGTGATATTGTGAACTACATAATCAGATTCGCCGTGCCAAAAGGGCTGATATGATGGGGATGAAATAAGGAGCATATGGAAACGATTACGTCAATAAAACCTTTGCTGGCTGTCCTGGTCTCTTTGTTGATCACGCCTTTGCTGGTCTCAAGCAGGGCACCGAATGTCCGGGAGGCCTGGACCTTTGTGGCGGCCCTTGCAAAGTTCTTGATCGTCCTTTCCATGCTTCCAACCATTTTGAAAGGGACCGAGATCGTATACACGGTGGCTGAATTTGTGCCGGGGGCCGCGATCAAGTTCAGAGTTGACGCCCTTGGAATGCTCTTTGCCCTCGTGTCCTCGTCGCTGTGGATTGTGACATCGGCCTATTCCATAGGTTACATGCGAGGGCTAAAAGAACACAGCCAGACCAGGTATTTTTGCTACTTCGCATTTTGCCTCTCAGCCACAGTCGGGGTGGCCTTTTCAGCGAATCTGCTGACACTTTATCTCTTTTATGAGATACTTTCTTTGGCCACCTATCCGTTGGTCACACACCATCAGGACCATGAGGCGCGAAAGTCCGGACGGAAATATCTTCTCTACATCGCGGGTACGTCTATCGGGCTTGCCTTGCCGGCAATGCTTATATCTTACAACCTTGCCGGTACGCTTGAGTTTGGGAAACAAGGCTTTTTGGCCGGAACCGCATCAAAGCCCTTGCTTGGCCTCCTTTTGTTTATGTTCATTTTCGGGTTTGCCAAGGCAGCGATTATGCCCTTTCACTCCTGGCTCCCTGCAGCCATGGTGGCACCCACGCCGGTCAGCGCCTTGCTGCATGCAGTGGCAGTTGTAAAGGTTGGCGTTTTTAGCATCGTTCGTGTCTTGACCGGGGTTTTTGGAACCGACCTGTTGCTCTCTTTTGATTTCGGAAGTATTATTATTTTTGTTGCTTCTGTTACGATTTTGGTCGGCTCATTGATTGCCCTTTCTCAAGACGGCCTAAAAAGGATGCTTGCCTTTTCCACGATTGCGCAACTTTCATACATCGTGCTTGGTATAGGCCTGCTCTCCCCCAAGGGGTTGACCGGTGGAATGCTCCATATCGCCATGCACGCCTTTGGCAAGATTACGCTGTTTTTCTGCGCAGGCGCGATCTTTGTGGCCACAGGCAAGAAAAATATCAGCGAGATGATTGGAATCGGCAGGAGGATGCCGGTCACAATGGCTGCCTTCTTTGTTGCCGCATTGAGCATTACGGGACTGCCTCCTTGCGGCGGGTTTTGGAGCAAGTGGTACCTTCTCTTGGGATCGCTTGAGGCCGATCAGATGGCGATTGTGGTTGTCTTGCTTGGCAGCTCTTTTCTGAATGCTTGTTACTTTATGCCTATTGTCTATAAGGCGTTTTTCTGCAGGGCGGAAGACGCACTGTTTGAAAACAAAGTGCGAGAGGCACCAGTTTTTTGCGTGGTACCCTTGGTAATCACTGCGGTGCTCTCCATTGTCTTTCTATTTTTTCCCGAGCCATTTCTTAAGCTGGCTACTATGACAGTAAGCAGTATAATGGGGATATAGCATGACCATGACCGAGGAAAGACGCGATGAAATAGAGGGTAAGATGGAGCTTTCCCACGACGCTATTGCGCCGTACAAGGCCGTTTTGCTTATAGCGAGTATAATAGCCGCGTTATACCTGGGTATTATTTTCGTGAATACTTTTTAGGATTTGAGGAGTTTGCCATGAAAGAAAAGGTAGGCGAAGAAAAAAAATTTTTTTTTGAAAAGCCTAGAAACGTGAAAATAGCCTTTGGGTACTTTTTAGGCGTGCTGGCTGGTCTGCTTATCGCTGAGTTCTTTATCCACAAACATGTTCTTCTCCCCTGGGAGGGGTGGCCGGAGTTTTATGCCGTCTTCGGGTTTGTAACCTTTGTATTGATCGTATTTGCCGCAAAACACATCCTGCGGCCGATAGTGGGAAGACGAGAGGATTACTATGATTGATGTAGTTCCGCCGGCACTCATATTTATCGTTGGGGCATTAGTCGTTCCTCTGATCAAAGGGAAATGGAAGTCTGCCTTCTTGCTGTTGCTTCCCGTAATCGGCTTTATAAACTTGATCAATATCCCCGAAGGGTCTAATTTTATTGTTTCGGCCTTCGGTCTCAAGTTCATCTTCGGCAGGGTGGACAGGCTGAGCCTCCTTTTTGGCTATATTTACCATATTATAGCTTTTGTCGCTCTGCTGTATTCCCTTCACGTAAAAGACGATCTCCAACATTTTGCAGGGCTCATCTACTCCGGCAGCGCCCTCGGGGTTGTCTTTGCAGGGGATCTGTTGTCATTGTTTATCTTCTGGGAGATGTTGACTGTAGGTTCTGCAATACTCATTTGGTCACGGAGGACGACAGCAGCCACCCTCGCGGGGTATAGATACGTACTGGTCCATGCTGTTGGGGGCTTATGCCTTTTGACAGGCATCGTGCTTTACCTGAGAGAGACGGGAAGTCTTCAATTCGGATATATCGGATTAAACAGCACGGCGTCTTTATTGATATTGCTTGGCTTTGGCGTAAATGCCGCCTGGCCTGTTCTCCATGCGTGGTTACCGGATGCCTATCCGGAGTCCACTCCCACCGGGACTGTATTCCTGAGTGTTTATACAACAAAGACTGCTGTCTATACCTTGGCCAGGGGGTTTGCAGGCACGGAGATCTTGATCTGGATTGGGGCAATTATGACTGTGTTTCCCGTCTTCTTTGCAGTCATTGAAAACAACTTAAGGAGAGTCCTGAGCTACAGCCTGATCAACCAGGTGGGGTATATGGTGTGCGGCGTTGGCATAGGAACGCAGTTGGCCATTAACGGTGCGGTTTCCCATGTATTTGCCCACTGTCTCTATAAAGCCCTTCTGTTTATGTCGATGGGAGCTGTCCTGCATCGTACGGGGAAGATTAATTGCACGGCCTTGGGGGGGCTGTACAGGACGATGCCTATTACCGCTATATGCTGCATAGTTGCGGCTGCATCAATCTCTGGCTTCCCGTTTTTGAGCGGGTTTGTCACCAAATCCATGACTATACAGGCGGCTGTAGAAAATCATTTGGTGATCATATGGTTCCTTTTGATGGTTGCCTCAATCGGAGTCCTCGAACATGCAGGCATCAAGGTGCCTTATTTCGCATTTTTTGGTCATGACTCCGGCCTGCGTCCGAAGGAAGCCCCTCTGAATATGTGCTTTGCCATGTGCATTTCAGCATTCCTGTGTATTGCCATAGGTCTGTTCCCCAATTATTTATATAAGCTTCTTCCTTACCCGGTTGTGGACTTTGTTCCGTACTCAGCGTCCCACGTGGTCGGTATGGCCCAGCTCCTTTTGTTCTCTGCTTTGGCCTTTGTGCTTCTACTGGCTGCCGGTGTCTATCCGCCTGAGAGAAGGGGTATTAACATCGATGCCGACTGGTTTTACCGCAAGGGAGGGCGGCTTTTCTACTTTGTCATGGACAAGTGTTTCAACGGAATAAACAGGATTTCGGAAGTGATTTTTGTGGGTGGTCTGGCCGGTTTTCTTGGCCGTATCTCAAGGGACGGTCATATAAGGGCTGCACTTTTATTCCTGGTGCCTGTGTTGACCGCAGGCGGCGCAACTGGAGAAAAACTCACGCTCAAAAAAGCCAGCGTTCGTGCAGCCTTACAGACAGGCACTTCCCCTGTTGGAATCAGTGCGGCCATAGCTACAATTTTTCTGATTGTGGTTTACGTCCTGTTGTGATATGAACCTGTCCGATTACAAAGATTCGGCGATGTAGAGGAGAGACATACATATGGTTTCCGTAGAAGAATTAAAAAGAATCATGCTGTTTGAAAACTTGACGGATCAGATGCTCGAAAAGCTGGCCCCCATTGCTGAAGCCAGATCGTTTGGGGAAAGAGAGATGATTTATGAAGCCGGCAACGTGGCCAAGGATTTTTACTCGCTGAAAGCGGGAAAGGTGTTGCTTGAGGCAGAGGTTGCCCCAACCATTATTATTTCCTTGGGTGCAATAAAGGCGGGCTATTCTTTTGGCTGGTCAGCCCTGACTCCGTCGGCGTCTCACACCTCTTATGCGGTGTCTTCTGAACCCTCCGAAATATTCGTCATGGCCGGAGACAAACTCCTCGCCCTCCTTGACCAGGACCACACCATGGGATATCTCTTCATGCAAAAGGCGGCAAGAATCCTTGAGAACCGTCTGGAACGCCGGTCGGCTCAGTTTCTCAAGGTCGTAACCAGACATCCCGAGATAGCAATGCTCCTGGGCCTGTAAACGGATGAACTCAAAGCTGAAGGCTGAAAGGAAGAGAAGCTGAGAGTCTAAGATCTACTTTATACTTTGAGCTTGCCGACTTCGCCAGAGTGGCTACGACGGCTGAATGAGCTTTGAGCTTCCATATCCTCAGGCATTTCCCTCTTTAGTCGAACGAAAAAAGTACTTCCCTCACCAGCCTTTGACTCGAAAGAGATCTCGCCGCCGTGTTCGCGTATGATCTTTTGCGTGACAAGTAAACCAAGCCCCGTGCCTCGCCCTGCTTTTGTGCTGAAGAACCTGGTGAAGAGTTTTTTCTTTACCTCGTCAGTCATCCCCGTTCCATTGTCAGAGATCTCAAAGAGGATGGTTTCTCCGGCGTCAGCCTCGGTTTCAAGCCTGGTCCGTACGGTGACCTTCCAGGCTTTGGAGGAGGTGTCTGTATCGTAGATACATGCATCAATAGCGTTTGAGATCAGATTCAACAATACCCGGTAAATGCCATCCCGGTCCAGGTATGCCTCTTTCAGATTCGGATCAACAAGCTGGATAAGCTTGACACCATTTTCTTCAGCCCTCTTGTGGAGAAGTTCAACGATCTCTGAGACGATCTCGTTGGGCCTGCATAAAGTTGGTTCGGGCATCCTTTCTTTGGAGTATGTCAAGAGGTCCAGGACAAGGTCTGAAACTTTCTCGGTATTGCGACGGACCATGGCCCATCCGTTTTCAAGCATACTGGGTTTGTCCTTGGCCATGCCTGTATCCACCATGTACATGCCGCCGCGCAGACCTGTCAGGATATTCTTGATGCAGTGGGCCAATCCGGCTACGGTTTCTCCGATAGTGGCAAGTCGCTCGGTTTTTATCAATTCCCCCTGTGCCTGCCTCAACTCCACCGTACACTCTTCAACCTTGTGCTCCAGGTTTTCCCTGTAGTCCTTTAACTGTTTGTTTATGGCTATCTTTTTTTGGGCCCTTTGGAGGGAAAGCAGGAGGACTTCATCTCGTATCGGCTTGTTAATAAAATCTGAAGCCCCATGCTGAAGCGCTGATATGGCTGAATCTATGTCGCCGTGACCAGTGATAACGATAACCTCGGCTTCATTGTTCGAGGCCTTGATCCTTTTGAGCACCTCTATGCCATCCATGCCGGGCATCCTGATGTCAGTTAGGATAAGCTTGGGGCCCTGCTCCTCAAACATTTTTAACCCTTCTGCGCCGTTTTCAGCAGTGATTACGTCATATCCTTCGCTGGAAAGGGAGATATCCAGCACTTCCAGGATCGGCCGTTCGTCGTCAATGACTAAGATTTTTGTCAAGCTGATAGACCTCGTTCTTCTGAATGGATCGGAAAGGAAACCTTAAATATGGTGCCAATATCTGAGGAGAGCTTTACCTCGATATCGCCCCCGAAATCCTTGACCAGGCCATAGGTAATTGAGAGCCCCAGGCCGGTTCCCTTTCCGACCTCCTTTGTAGTGAAGAAGGGTTCAAATATTTTCTCGCGAGTTTCTTTGGACATGCCCTCGCCTGTATCAGCGACCAGAGCAACCACTTTGCTCCTTTCCTGGTATGTGGTAATCGTAAGCTTCTTGATTGCCTCCGGCCCCTTTGCGTCCATGGCGTCTCTGGCATTTGTTACCAGGTTCAGGAAGATCTGTTCCAGGCGGTTCTTGTCGGCAAGAATCTTGCCGAGGGGTTCATCCAACCTCAGACTCACTTCGATGTTTCGCAGTATGAGCTGTTGGCCAATGATGGTAAGTATATCCCGGATAGGGTCGTTGAGGTTCACCGGATATACTTCCAGGTCGCTCTTTCGGCCAAACTCTCGCAGGTGGTTGATGATGCTGGTGGCCCTGTCCACCTGCTCGCCTATATTGCGGCTCACTTTTAGTAACCGTTCATCAGAGATTTTGCGCCCGTGTTTTATCATCTTGGCAAAAAAGTCAGCTCCGACCCTGATTACATTCAAGGGCTGATTGAGTTCGTGAGCAATACCGGTTGCCATCTCACCGAGTGTAGCCATTTTGCCGGCCTGGATTAGGTGAGCCTCCTGTTCAAGACGTTCAGTGATATCAACAGTTCGGATAACGTAAAAGAGATCGGATGGTTCATGCTTGAGTTCTTGAAGTGTTGCGGTCCGGGAATGGAAATTGATATAGAAATTTTCACCGTCCTTCCTCCTGGCCCACAACTTGGGGATGAAGAGGGATTCCTCCTTGGAAAAGCCGTGAAGATGTTTCCGGAGTCGATCTGCGCTGTCCGCATCAAACAGTTCGAGAAAGGACATTTCCAGTAGTTTTTCGTGGTCATATTGATATGTAACGCTGGCGGACTTGTTCGCATCCAGGATCCTGGCCGATTCCACATCGACCATAAAAATCGGATTCGGATCGTAATCAAAGAGAAGGCGATATTTATCTTCAGATGTCATAGACCTTGACAGGATCAATGATAGGGTGATATACAATGGTTCGTAGAAGGTTTAATGTTGACCGTTCTTTTTGTTGTCAACGACTTCCTCTACAGATGTAACCGCTTTTTCTGACCGGTCCTCAAGCTCATATAAGTTGACTACATATCATAAGAAACTAATGCGTTCAAAGTATTCTTTTTTCTTCCAATTAGCTCTTTCAAACCCGGGCACTTTGTGGTATATTTAGGTTTTTAGTCAAGTAAGTCATAGGGGTTTTGGCGGTTATCATTGAAAGGAGGAGAAAAATGTCCAAGAAAATATTGATCGTGGACGATGAGCCGGATGTTATCACCTTTGTGAGTGCGGTTATGGAGGAGAACGGTTATACAACTATCGGCGCCAGCGACGGGGTTGACGGGCTTGAAGTCTTGAGGAAGGAGAAACCGGATCTGGTATTGCTCGACCTGATGATGCCGAAAAAAAGCGGTATTACCATGTTCCAGGAGTTGAGAAATGACCCGGACATGAGCCACATCCCGGTAGTCGTTATAACGGGAGTCTCTGAGGTGACGGGCGTGGATTTCAGAAACTTCATGTACAAACAGCCGATGCGGGATGAGAAGAAATTTGTCGAGACTACAGGATTGACAAGATACACGATTCCTGACGGCTATATTGAAAAACCGATTGATGCCGTTGAGTTGTTAAAGGCCGTCAAAGAAGCGTTGAAAGAGTGAGGTCTGGCAGCGTTTTACAATGTGAGAATTGTCCTGACCGGGTCTCCGGTCAGGACTCTGGGAGTCATCCTGAGAGGGTTTTTCAGCCATTAATCAATCGTAGAGGATACGTTTGGCAGCACGAACCAGAGTTCTTTGATGCTCTTCCATTTTTGCCTCGTCTCCCCGGCGTCCACAAGCGTGTTGGAACACGCTTTCAGCCTCGTGGAGATACCTCATCCTTGGGAGTTCTTCACGCCAGTCAGCAAATATCTCTGTCGCCTTCCGTCGAATATATTGTACCCGCCCGTGTGCTTTCCATGTCTTTGTGCAAACAGGAGAACGTCGCTTCAGTACTATGATAGAGACCACGGCAGAGAGCAACCCGGACATGGGTGTAAACGCTCTCTATCGATGGGCAGTTTGACAAGCGATCACCTGTTATTGTACAGATAAATCAAAGTTTTGTTGTGAGATTCCTTACGTAGTTTCCATCCATGAGTCGTGTGTAGAAGCTTGGTCGCTAGATGAGTTTACAATCAAGCAATGAGGGATTTTTCCCTGAAGCCATTTCTGGATGGAAACGAAGCAGGAGCAAATGATGAAACAGGACAAAGCGCTCAATGTAGCCATGGTGGGTGGCGGTCTGGGGTGTAAGGCGATTATGGATATGATACTTGCGGAGAAGTTCAAGGGACTCCGAATGAAGTTGCTTGGAGTAGCCGACATCAATCCGGAGACCGTGGCGTGCCGGTATGCACGTGAACAGGGCATTTACGCCACAACAGACTACCGCGATTTCTACAGGCTTGAGAATCTCAATATGATCATCGAGTTAACGGGTTCAGACGATGTGGCCAACGAGATCTCCCAAACCAAGCCGGATCACGTCCGATTGATGGATCATGTTGTTGCCCGCCTTTTCTGGGATGTTTTCCAGATTGAGGAAGAAAGGATTGCAGAGCGCAGGCGGGCGGAACAGGCTTTGCGGGAGGACGGTCGCTTCCTCCAAAGCCTCTTCGACGCTATCCAGGATGGGATGACCATTCTAGATTGTGAATTCAATATTATTCGCGTGAGTCCTTGGTTGGAGAGCATGTATACTTCCCGGATGCCGCTGGTTGGCAAGAAATGCTACGAGGTCTACCAGCAAAGGGAGGCTCCTTGTCCCGGATGCCCGTCACTTCGTACCCTTGCGACAGGCGAGGCCAACAGTGCAATCCTTCCTTATCCTTCAGAAGACAACACCATACAGTGGATCGATCTTTCTGTGTTTCCCCTTAAGAATTCAAGCGGCCGTGTGGTGGGCATCATTGAGTACATGAAGGACATTACGCAACGCAAGCGGGCCGAGGAAGCGTTGCAGGAGAGCGAGCGGGAACTCCAGAGAAGGCATAACGAACTTCAAGCCATCAATCGCGTTCTTTTTAGGGTGACCAAGGAATACGATCTGAAAGGAATGTGTGACGTCCTGTGGCATATCATGGAAGATTTTTATCCCGGTTTCGAGAGCTGGCTTTTCCTGCTAAGTCCCAACCGAAACAGCTTCTATTTCCCTCGGGCGGGCAAAGTGGACATTATGGAAACCTGCTATGATCGAGCCAAAAGGAAAATCAAGAGCCTGAAGTTGGAAGACGCCTTGCGACACTTGTTGAGCAACGGGAAAATGACGCCAATGTGCTCAGGAAAGAAGAAGGGCGATTGCCCGGCCGCCATACGAGAGCTGGCAGCGGGATTTCGTACCTGGATAGCCGTACCTGTCGAAGTAGAAAACGAATGCCATGGCCTCTTCATGCTCGGTTCATCTTCCGCAGATATTGAGGTGGAGCACGATTTCGCCTTTGTTGAAGCCCTGATCCGTCAGATTTCCGGTGTGATTCGTTACCAGATCTCTAAAGAGGTCAGAGAGGAAGCATTCAAGAAGCAGTTGGCCGGATTAGATGGGTTCATGGGCATTGTTGGCCGCAGCCAGCCTATGCAGGAAGTCTACGGGCTGATCCAAGCGGTAGCCGCCTCTGGCAGCACAGTCCTGATCACGGGGGAGAGCGGCACGGGCAAGGAACTGGTTGCCCGTGCCGTCCACCGGGTGGGCAGATACAAGGATACCCCGTTCATCGTCGCCCATTGCTCTTCGTTTGTCCCGACCCTGGTCCACTCAGAGATTTTCGGGCACGAAAAAGGGGCCTTCACCGGGGCCATGAGTCGAAAGCGGGGGCGGCTGGAAAGGGCCCAGGGGGGCATTCTTTTTTTGGACGAAGTGGCTGATTTGCCGCTGGACACGCAAGTGCTTCTGCTGCGATTCTTACAGGACAAGAGTTTCGAGCGCGTGGGAGGAGATCGTCCTGTGGAGGTCGATGTCAGGGTCATTGCAGCCACGAACAAAGACATGGAAAAGGAAATGAAAGCAGGCCGTCTGCGCGAAGATTTTTACTATCGTCTGAACGTCATACCGATAAGGCTGCCTTCCTTGCGGGAACGCATCACGGATGTGCCGCTGCTGGCGAATCATTTTCTAAAAACGTATTGCCTGATCGAGGGAAAAGACATCATGGGGTTTGATACTCAGGCCATGACACTGATGATGGACTATGATTGGCCGGGCAACGTGAGAGAGCTTCAAAACACGGTGGCCAGATGCACTGTGTTGGCTTCCGGAGACCACATTGGGGCAGACGTGCTCCCTGACAGGATTAGGAGTCGAGCAGGCGCTGCCAAGGAATTCTCCCTGTCAAAGAATGAAAGGGATCTTATTGTGAGTGTCATGCGAGAGTGCAGTTGGAACAAGAATAGGGCTGCTCGCCTCTTGGACATAAGCCGAGGCACGCTTTACAGCAAACTTGAAAAGCACGGTATTCGACCGTGAAGACAGTAGGGGATGAGCGAGCATCTTGTACAATTCGATTTCCTATGTTGTATTTTAGACAGTCGTTAACTTGCCGAAGTAACAGGCATAGTAGCCTATTGATCTTTTTTTGCGTCGGATACTGAACACTTTTTACCAACCCTTGTCGATCCTTCCTTTCTCCCTTCCTTCCTCAAAATAGCCCATAACATTAAATAGTTATTCAAATCAGATCCATTTCTAAAACGCATTCTGAGCCCTGGCACGCAATTTGATTATGATGTAGCTAGCTTGGCTGTCTCCCTGTAATGCCTCATTTGAGTTCTTTCGTAAGTGGAACAGACGGCTCTTTTTGGGACAGGAGAAGCAAGCCCACTCTAGTCCAGGGCGACAGTCTCTTCGGGCTCAATAACCTCGAGAATTTGTCTTCCTGGGGCATCCCGCCCTTGGATGGCTAACGAGGGGAGAGGGCGTATGGATTACGGATTTGTTGTCATTACGCAGGATCGGGGTTTTGAGAAAGTCATGAGAAGGATCGCGAATCATTTTGGTTACGAGTTGAGACGTTACGAGAACTGTGCGGATTTCATCGCAAAGCCTGGCGGTAACGATCAGGGTGTGATCGTCATCGATGCGTCTATTTGTACCCAGCCACGCTTAATGGATTTGCAGATGGTCTTAAGTGAGGCTCCGGCTTGGCAGGTGCTATATGTGCCCCGTACCAACAAGAAAGATGAGATCAAGGAGGCCATGGGCCTTGGAGCGTTTGGCTGCCTCCACAAACCGATTAGCGAACAGGAAGTAAGACAGATGGTACAATCAGCCCTGGGAGTGTGAGTTAAGGACATGGAAACAATCACGTCAATTAAGCCCGTACTGGCCGTATCTGCCTCTCTTTTTTGCACGCTTTTCATTATTGTTTCCAGTAAGAGACCGAATCTGAGGGAGGGCTGGACCTTTCTGGCTGCGGTGACAAAGTTTGGTATTGTTGCTTCCATGATACCGGTGGTCTTGGGGGGACAAGAGATCGTCTATAATCTCATAGATATCGTGCCGGGCGTAGGACTGGCATTCAGGGTGGATGCCCTTGGATTGCTTTTTGCGCTCGTATCTTCTTCACTCTGGATCATCACATCTGCCTATTCCATAGGCTACATGCGAGGACTCGACGAGCACAGCCAGACCCGGTATTTCTGTTTTTTTGCCCTGGCTCTGTCGGCCACCATTGGGGTGGCCTTTGCTGCGAATCTCCTAACGCTTTATCTTTTCTACGAAATGCTTTCCCTTGCCACTTATCCCCTGGTGACTCACCACCAGGATGCTGAGGCCCATAGCTCAGGGCGCAAATATCTCCTCTACATCATGGGGACCTCTATAGCGTTTGTCTTACCTGCCATGCTGATATCCTACGATCTTGCCGGCACACTTGAGTTTTCAAAGCAAGGCTTTTTGGCAGGAACCGGATCCAAGGCCCTGATCGGGTTCCTTTTGCTCCTGTTCATCTTCGGATTCGCCAAGGCAGCGGTTATGCCGTTTCATTCATGGCTGCCTGCAGCCATGGTGGCGCCCACGCCGGTGAGCGCTTTGTTGCATGCGGTGGCCGTTGTCAAGGTGGGGGCCTTTAGCATCCTTCGTGTGATAACCGGTGTTTTTGGCACAGAACTATTATCCTCGCTCCATTTTGGCACGGTCGTCTGTTATGTGGCTTCCTTTACTGTCATAGTCGCCTCACTCATTGCCCTTTCTCAAGACGGCCTCAAGCGACGTCTGGCCTTTTCAACGATCAGCCAGCTTTCCTATATTGTACTCGGGATAGCACTCCTTTCCTCAACAGGGATGATTGGCAGCATGGTCCACATCTCTATGCATGCCTTTGGCAAGATAACTCTGTTTTTTTGTGCCGGGGCTATTTTTGTGGCCACCGGCAAGAAAAATATCAGCGACATGGTCGGGTTAGGAAAAAGGATGCCGGTCACTATGACTGCCTTTTTTATCGGCTCCCTGAGCGTTATAGGGCTTCCACCTTGTGGTGGTTTTATAAGTAAATGGAATCTTTTGTTGGGGACGCTCGAAGCCCATCAAGTCGTTATGTTGATTGTCCTTCTCGTAAGCACTTTGCTAAATGCTGCGTATCTTTTGCCGATTGTTTACAGGGCCTTCTTCTGCAAGAAGGAGGAGTCTTTGTTTGAAAATAGAATCAAAGAGGCTCCCAGGTGGTGCGTCATCCCACTTGTGTTGTCGGCAGTGGGTTCTATCGTTTTGTTTTTTTATCCCCAGCCTTTTTTTGACTTAGCTGAGATAGCAGTCCAAAGCATGCTAGGAGGGTAGATTAAGATGAGTAAAGAGAAAATGATCCTTTCTCATGAACCCGTACCAGGATACAGAAAGTTTTTTCATCTCATAGTCCTTGTAGCTGTTCTATATCTGGCTATCATTTTTCTTAGGTCTTTTTTGTAACCAATTTCGTGACAAAAGACAGGGAGCTGGCTTCGATGAAAAAAGAACTCAAGATTTTTGACAAACCGGAAAACGTAAAGAAATTTCTGGGTTTGTTTTATGCATCCCTGGTAGTGCTTCTCATCGTTGATTTTTTTGTCCATAAGCATGCTGAGTTTCCATGGGAAGGCGCCACGGATTTTTTTGCAGTGTATGGGTTTATCTCTTGCGTGGCCCTCATTTTCATAGCAAAGGTCTTACGCTTATTTGTCAAGAGGGACGAGGAGTATTATGATTAGTTCGATTCCCCCAGCAGCAATATTTATTGGCGGCGCCCTTTTTGTGCCTTTCTTAAGGGGAAAGCTCAAATCCGCCTTTATGTTGTTCCTGCCTGTTCTTGCCTTTGCAATCCTTGTGAACATGCCGGAAGGTAAGTACTGGATTGTCAAGTTCCTGGGCAACGATCTCATCTTCGGCAGGGTTGACCGGCTCAGTATGGTTTTTGGATATATATTTACGATTATATCCTTCATAGGGATTCTTTTTGCCCTGAAAGTAGAAGACGACCTGCAGCACGTATCGGCGCTAATGTATGCCGGTGGCGCCCTGGGTATTACTTTTTCAGGTGATTTTTTGTCTCTCTATGTGTTTTGGGAATTACTGGCAATCAGCTCCACATTTCTGATCCTTGCACGCAGAACAAAAGCATCGCAAGGCGCAGCCTTCAGGTATGTCCTTGTTCATGTTTTCGGAGGGCTATGCCTTCTGGCGGGCATCATGATCTATATCCACGATTCAGGCACAACAGAGTTTAGTTACATAGGGTTGAGCGGCATAGGTTCCTGGCTGATATTTATCGGGGTTGCCCTGAATGCTGCTATCCCTCCACTGCATCCGTGGCTTCAGGACGCCTATCCGGAAGCAACAGTAACGGGTGCGGTGTTTATGAGCGCTCTTACTACGAAGAGCGCAGTATATGTGATGGCAAGGACTTTCCCGGGTACCGAGCTCCTGATATGGGTCGGGGCCTTCATGACGGCCATGCCCATTTTTTATGCGGTCCTTGAAAATGATATTAGGCGGGTGCTGGCCTACAGCCTCATTAATCAGGTTGGATTTATGATGTGTGGGATCGGCATCGGGACGGCATTGGCAATCAATGGCACTGTGTCCCATGCCTTTTGTCATATCTTGTACAAGGCCCTCCTTTTCATGTCAGCCGGTTCTGTTCTGCATATGACCGGAAAGATAAGATGCACGGACCTGGGTGGTTTGTATAAAACCATGCCTCTGACCTGCCTGTTTTGTATGATAGGCGCGGCATCCATCTCCGCATTTCCTCTTTTTAGCGGCTTTGTTAGTAAATCCATGATTATCAGTGCGGCGGCGTACGGAAAATTGACCGTTGTATGGCTCATTTTACAATTTGCTTCGGCAGGCGTGTTTCACCATGCTGGCATAAAGGTGCCTTTTTTCACATTTTTTGGTCATGACTCGGGCATAAGGACAAAGGAACCTCCCCTTAATATGCTCCTTGCTATGGGCATTGCTGCCTTTCTGTGTGTTGCGATCGCGATATTTCCAGGTCCTCTCTATAACATTCTTCCTTACCCGGTTGATTACGTGCCTTACACCGGGGCTCATGTGGTGGGTCAATTGCAATTGCTGATGTTTGGCGCCCTGGCCTTCTGTCTTCTCATACTCTCCGGGTATTATCCTGCTGAAATGAGAGCTATGAATCTTGATACCGATTGGTTCTACCGCAAGGGGGGACGTCTTTTTTACTATGTCGCGAGCATGATTTTGAATGGCATTAACGCGCTTTCTGACCGGGCCATTGCCCGTGCGATTCCAGTATGGTTGGGCCGGCTAAGTAGGACACCGATTAGCTCGCTCGTGACACTTTATGTGAAAGCAACGGGAAAGGGTCCTGCTGCCGTGGTGGCGGTCGAGGGCGAGAGAGAGACAAGGCCGGAAGCAACCAGCCTGGCGCCCATGGGTGCAGCTGTATTCCTGTCCCTGGTCTTTCTGTTTTCGCTTTTTGTGGTCTTTGCCTTTGTGGCGTAACGAGAGGCGATTTTTGTCTGCCCTGTTGCAGGCCGCAAAAGCCTGAGCAAGCCCAAAGACATATTCGGAGGGTATCCTGATGGGAAAGACCATACTCAGTGTGGATGACGAAGATCACGTAAGGGAATTTGTTTCTACCGTTCTGGAAGAGAATGGCTACCTGCCCATACTGGCAACAAATGGCGAAGAAGCTATGGATATAATAAGACAACAGAAACCTGATTTGATTATCATGGATATCTTAATGCCAAAACAGAGTGGAATCAGGATGTATCGTGAACTGAAGACCTCTGAGGTTCTCAGAAATATTCCGGTCATCATATATTCCGGGGTAGCTAAGAGGACAGCATTGCGCGCACAGGCGGCCCAGGCGGAATTTATGGGCGAGAGCGTACCCGATCCAGATGCATATCTGGAGAAGCCGGTGACACCGGATCGTCTGGCAGCTACTGTAAAAAAGATATTAGGTTAGGATGCATTTGATGAATTTGCCGACAGGGACGAAGTAGGTCAGTGATGCAGATAAAAAAATTACTGTATGCCACAGCCGTCAGGCAGCCAAAGTTTTCAGAAGTTCAGCGCTTTATGGAACTTCGCACACTGGGGCTTGAGGAAATCGTCTTTTTGCATGCAACCAAAGTGGAAGGCTGGGAAACAAGGCTCGCCGAAGACGGCATTAACTCGAGGGCCTTTGTGGTGGAAGGGCAGATGGTGCGTAGTATCTTGGATGTAGCCGACCGAGAAAAGGTTTCACTAATTGCAGCCAGCCTCAAGAGGGATGTAAGTGGATGGGTCCGCAGATCCCTGACAAAGGATTTGCTCAGATCATCCCGCGTGCCTGTGATCATCTTGCCCAAAAATGTGGAAGCGCCCGGGTCCGCACAAGAGGGTATGTTTACACATGTCATATTTGCTGATGACTCGTCGGTTGCCTCTGAAAAGGCCCGCGGTTATTTGCTAGAATTCAAGGCGATCATCAAGGAGCTGGAGATCGTCTATGTCTTAGCCAGAAAGCTATCTGTAAGAGACATGGGAAATCTCAAAGAGAGGCTTTCGCAGACACGGAAGACATTTTTGGATCACGGGATCGATGCCGAAGCCCATGTTTATGCGGGCAAGCCGTCTGAAGAAATCATGCTGGCGGCCAGGGATTATGACGCCACGTGTATCGTCATGGGGACCACTGGCAAGTCTCCCCTGAAGGACCTTTTGTCCCAAAGTCACTCTTGTCGGGTGGCAGAGGCATCTGTGGTGCCCACACTGGTCATCCCTTGATTCCTGGGAGGATCTGCCAAAGGAGACGAAGATGGAAGTGACCTTACTGATGGAGGCCACAGAGAACGCTTTCAGGATTCTGGAAAAGGCCAGGGGGAATGCTCTAGGCATATTAGATACAGCCGTTCAGTTTACGGGAGAGCAGACCCGGTTTCTTGAAGAAAGTAGGTGGGAGGTTCTAGTTTCCGGGGCCCAAAGAAGAAAAACGCGATTTCAGAACTTCGTTGGAACGGCTTTTATTCTCTTTGCCTTCTGGATGTTACTCTCAGGACATTTTGATGCGTTTCATCTCACGCTTGGAGCCATCTGTTGTGGTCTGGTGGCATACCTATTCCATGACTTGTTATTTGCCAACGTGAGGGTCGGAGACATGCGCATCGTGGTGGCCAGATTTATTTCGTATATTCCGTGGCTGATTAAACAGATTGTGTTGTCCAATCTCCACGTGGCTTCTGTGGTACTGCGTTACAGAATGCCAATAGATCCTCAGATAGTGACGTTCAAGACAAAACTGGAGACTGATATCTCGAGCGTCACCCTGGCAAATTCCATTACCCTGACGCCCGGGACCATTACAATGGATATCAGGGATGGGGTGTTTTACGTGCACGCCTTGGACCAAAAGGTTGCCGATGATCTGAATGCCGGTGAGATGGAAGACAGGGTGGCTCATATATTCATGGAGGCGGATCATTTGTACGTGCAGGATATCTTGGATGCTGCGCGGATATATCAAGTGCTGCGTGTATAGATAGTGCTTGACCGAAGGGTCTGTTTTTTCGGTAAAAATCCGAAGCAGATACTGTTCTCAAGGCGCAAGCCGCAAATACGAAACAAGGACAAAATAGAAAGGCTCCCATGGCAAAAAGATCGGATTCGCAACGTGTGGGTTAGGGTTATTTTATCATTGGGTATTCGGATGTTGCCTGAACATGGCTTTTCATTCAGGCGCCAGACGGCCTCGAAGAAACCAGGTCGTTGACATGAAAGGGCACAGAATGACACGAGACAGCCAAGACGTAATTGTGAAGACACTCGCCAGGTTACTTGTTTCTTTTATTGTGGTCTATGCCCTCTACGTGGTCATGCACGGCCATCACAGCCCAGGAGGAGGCTTTCAGGGGGGTGTGATTTTGGCGGCCGGTTTCGTGTTGTTAGGTATAAGCCACGGTTTTGAAAAAACAAGGAAGCGGATGTCCGAAAAGCTGGCAGGGGTCATCAGTAGTATTGGCGTCCTTGTTTACGGGGGCATCGGGGTCCTTTGTCTGATCCTGGGTGGAAATTATCTCGATTATGGGAGGCTGAGCAAGCTTCTTCTGGTTACAGAGGCCGAGGCAAGGTCACTGGGGATCTTGGGTATCGAGATCGGGGTCGCCTTGGCGGTCATGGCGGTCATGTGCGTGGTCTTTTTTGCCATATATACAGCAGGGGAATCCTCTGGAGATGACAGGAGTGTGAAATGACTCAATTTTTCTTGATTCTGGGTGTGGGGATGTGCGTCCTGGTGTTATTTTGTTTATACCGGGCCACGTATGGACCTAATGTCTTGAACAGGGCTGCCGGAATTTCTGCCATCGGCACAAAGACGTTGATCATCCTACTCCTCATGGGCGTTATCTACGACAGGATAGACATGTTTGTCGACATCAGTATGGTATATGCCCTATTGAATTTCATAGGGACGGTGGTTTTGGCAAAATATCTTGAAACGAGCGGAGAAGCATCATGCTAGTCAAAGACGTTATATGCATATTACTGATGTTGGTTGGTTTCTTCTTCTTTACCACGGCCACCTTGGGCCTGCTGCGTCTGCCCGATTTCTTTGCAAGGCTTCACGCCACCGGCAAAGGAGATACGCTCGCTGTCCTTATATCACTCATAGGGCTTGCCGTATACCAAGGGTTTTCACTGACCAGCGCAAAGATCGTTTTTATTGCAGTCTTTATGTTCCTGGCGCAACCCACAGCTACCCACGCTATTTCAAGGGCGGCGTTTCGGTGTGGCGTCCAGCCGTGGACCCTGCTGGAAGGAGGCAAAAAATGATCCTGGCATTCGACTTAATCCTACTTCTTTTTGTCTACATATGTGCCATAGGGGCTCTTATGACAAGAGATCTCTTGAGCGCGGTCGTCATTCTTGGCGCCTATAGCTTCCTCATGTGTCTGCTTTGGACTGAAATGGCCGCCATTGACGTGGCCTTTACGGAAGCCTCTGTGAGTGCAGGTATCGGGACGGTGCTTATGATCGGAGCTGTGAGTAAGACAAAAAGGAGGTCAAAAGATTGAAAATTCTAAGCCTTATTAGCGCGGTTCTTGTAGGAGCTGCACTCATATACGGGACTCTCGACATGCCTCATTGGGGTGATCCCCATTCCCCTGCCAGCGCTCATGTGTCGCCTTATTACGTTCGCCACAGCATGGCAGATACGGCAACTCCCAACGTGGTGACCTCGACCCTGGCCGACTACAGGGGCTATGACACGCTGGGGGAAACCACGGTTGTCTTTACGGCTGGCATGGCATGCATATTGTTATTGAGAATAGGACGTAAGAGCCGGGGGAAGCGCCATGTTTGAATTCGTGGTTAACCATTACAA
>JAFGFW010000160.1 GCA_016930875.1 Deltaproteobacteria bacterium
GACCGGGGAATCCAGAAAAAGAACTGGATGCCGGATCAAGTCCGGCATGACAGTAATTGTAAACCCATCGTTGAGACACTACACTAGGCTTTGTTGTTCTTGCGCTTTATGGGGAATTGCCTCACCTTTGCAAGCCAAGAAGAGGTAGGGGAGCATTTATGATGAACTCGGATAAAGCCAAGAGATTTGATCGCCGAGATTTCTTAAAAAAAAACAGGCACGGCCACCGTTGCTGCCGCCTTCATCATTATAGTCATTTTCAGGAACGAAATCGTGCCGTTCTTCAGGCCAGGACTCTGAAGACCATCTTGTGGGGAGTCCCCTACCAACCGCAAAGACCCCCGTACAAACAATAGCGGGAGCCCTTTATGAACTCGCACAAAGGCATATAGGGGCCCTCATCGTCTTTCCGGGTAAGGACGATCTGGAAGAAGTGATTCGGAGTGGGAAATCCTGGCATGGCTTGGTATCTAAAGAAATGATCATGAGCATATTCTGGCATGATAACCCCGTCCATTATGGCGCTCCCGTCATTCAGGGTGATCAGGTCACGCATGTGGGCCTTATCCTGCCTCTGTTATACCGAGACGACCCCCCTTCGCACTAAGGGACTCGTCACAGGGATATTGATTCTTCGTTAAAATTTCAATGTCAACGGCAAATCCAATCTACTCCGTAATCCGAGCAAGTCTCGCCACAGAATTACACCGTGCCTACAATATCACCAGGGAATGAATATTGTTTTCGCGGAAACTGAACGTGCTGCAATTAAGGGTTGATTTTCTTTCGGCTCCTTTGTAGCCTGAATCCCGATTCTGTGCGCCACGGACGAAGTGATTCACCATTTGTGGAAGGCCGCTAAGCAGTTACTCGAGAGTTGAAATGAAGCCGGGACAGAACCAGCAAACGGTTGGCGCTGTGATGGTCGTGGGTGGTGGCATTGCAGGGATGCAGGCCGCTTTGGACCTCGCCGCCACTGGGTTTTACGTGTACTTGGTTGAAGCATCGCCTGCCATTGGCGGGACCATGGCGCAACTGGATAAGACTTTTCCCACCAATGAGTGCGCCATGTGAATCATCTCGCCGAAACTGGTCGAGGTCGGCCGGCACATCAACATCGAGCTTCTTACTCTCTGCGAAGTTGAAAGCATATCAGGGGCCCCGGGAAACTTCGAGGTCACGCTACGCCAATCTCCCCGTTACATTGATACGGATCTGTGCATCGCCTGCGGCACCTGTGCGGAAAAATGCCCCAAGCGAGTAGTCGATTCGTACAATGCCGGCTTGACCAAGCGAAAGGCTGCCTACATTCCGTACGCACAGGCCGTTCCCTTGAAATATGTAATTGATGCGAAGTCCTGCATCTATTTTCAAAAAGGGGGCCGGTGCAAGGCGTGCCAGAAGTTTTGCCCCACCGGCGCGGTGAACTTTGAGGACAAGGCCAAGATTCACAAGATCCGGGTAGGGGCAATGATCCTGGCCCCTGGATTTGTTCCTTACTCTCCCACCAATCGTGACACGTTTTCCTACGGCAGGCATGCGAACGTTTTGACCAGCCTTGAGTTTGAACGAATATTGAGTTCTTCCGGTCCTTCCAAAGGACACCTGGTGAGGCCATCCGACCAAAACGAACCAAGAAAAATTGCCTGGCTTCAGTGTGTGGGCTCTCGCGATAGCCACCAGGGCGCAAACCCTTATTGCTCAACAGTGTGCTGCACCTACGCCATCAAGCAGGCGCTGATTGCAAAGGAACACAGCGCAGGATCGCTGGATGCAGCCATATTCTACATAGATATTCGCACCCAGGGAAAGGATTTTGAGAAGTACTACTGGCGGGCCAGAGATGAGAAGGGGGTTCGGTTTGTAAAGTCAAAAATCAGCACTGTCATGCCTGTGGATGACACGGGAAATCTCGTGATCCGATATACAAACGGAACCGGAAAACGGGTTGAGGAAGAATTTGACATGGTAATCCTGTCCGTAGGGCTGGTAGTGCGGGAAGATACGGCTTTCCTGGCCGAAAAATTCGGTATCAGTCTGGACAAGTATCATTTTGCAGCCACAAGCAGCTTTGCGCCGGTGGAGACATCACGCCCAGGGATCTACGTTTGTGGAGCATTGCAGGGACCCAAAGACATCCCATATTCGGTCATGCAGGCCAGCGCCGCTGCCTGTGCAGCAGGGACCAGGCTCGCCGAGGTGCGAGGTACCCTGATGCGAGAACAACCTGAGGTTTCCCAGCGCGTTATTGCCGGTGAGCCCCCTCGTGTGGGGGTCTTTGTATGTAATTGCGGTGTGAACATCGGTGGGGTTGTGCGGGTGCCCGAGGTTGTGGAATATGCCCGGAGTTTACCCTGTGTGGCCTATGTGGAGGAGAATCTGTTCACATGTTCCCAGGATACCCAGGACAAGATGAAAGATGTGATCAAAGAGCACGGCCTAAACCGCATTGTGGTGGCCGCCTGCAGCCCACAAACCCATGAAGCACTGTTTCAGGAGACGCTAACCCAGGCAGGCCTTAACAAATACCTCTTTGAGATGGCCAACATTCGCAACCAGTGTTCCTGGGTTCACAGTGACGATCGGAACCCAGCGACAGAGAAGGCCAAAGATCTGGTGCGGATGGGTGTGGCCAAGGCCTCGCGCTTGGACCCTTTGGAAGAGGTGAGGTTGGAAGTGAACGAGGCGGGCCTGGTTATTGGAAGCGGGATAGCAGGTATGACTGCGGCTCTTGGGCTGGCAGATCAGGGCTTTCAGGTGCACTTGATTGAAAAGGAAAAGACCTTGGGTGGGCACGGCCAGGAACTCCTGAAAACATGGAGGGGCGAAGACACGGGGGCCTTTGTGACCCAACTGGCCAAAGGAGTGGAAAACCATCCGCTTATTTCCCTTCATCTGCAATCAACTGTGGTGGGGGCTGAAGGGTTTGTGGGAAATTTCAGATCTACCGTAAAGATGGGCGAGAAGACAGAGATCGTTGAACACGGGGCAGTGATAATTGCCACGGGGGGGCATCAGCTCAGGCCCAACGAGTATCATTTCGGCAGGCATCCCCACATCTTTGTCTCCCTGGACCTTGACAAGGCTATCACAACGGATCCTGACAGGTTCAAGGACGTCACCGCGGCCGTTTTTATCCAGTGTGTGGGCTCAAGAGAAGCAGAGAGGCCCTACTGCAGCAAGGTGTGCTGCACCCAGTCGATTCAGAACGCCTTGCGACTGAAAGGGCTAAACCCCAACATGGACATTTACATTCTTTTTCGAGATATTCGCACCTACGGCCACAGAGAAGACATTTACAGAGAAGCACGCTCAAGAGGGATTACCTTTATTCGTTACAGCCTTGAGGAAAAACCACAGGTAAGTATTTCAAAAAATAACCTCAGTGTCACGGTGAAGGATCAGATGCTCCAGATGCCGGTCCGGATCGATGCAGACATCGTAACCCTTGCCTCAGCCATCGAGCCTTCGGCGGAGAACAAGCTTCTTTCACGGCTCTACAAACTTTCAATAAACGCTGAGGGCTTTTTCCAGGAGGCCCATGCCAAACTGCGTCCTGTTGATTTTGCCACAGACGGCATCTACATGGCCGGCCTTGCCCATGGGCCTAAACCTGTTGAAGAAATTATTGCCCAGGCCCAGGCGGCGGCTGCCAGAGCATCAGCATTGCTTGCATCAAAAGTCATTTTTACGAGTGCAGTTGTGGCTTACAGTGATTCAGCCTTTTGCTCAGGTTGCGGTGTATGCGCGGAGATCTGCCCCTTCGGCGCTGCAAGTCTGGATGCCAAGACAGGCAAAGCGCAGATCAACCCGTCTCAATGCAAGGGATGCGGGCTGTGTGTGGCGTCGTGCCGTTCAGGAGCTCTGAACTTGAAGGGCTTTGACCAGGCCCAGACCTTTGCTATGATCGATGAGGCCATGGCGTCGTAGTTACTCGGTTGTGAAACCAGTCCCCTTGGTCACGTTTTCAGTGGTTGCTGTTTGGGGGTACCACACAACATGATGCCTGATACTCGATGCCGGATGAATGATTGGAGAAATCTGGAATTGGGAGAGAACCTCCAAAACATGAGTCAATGGGAACCAAAAATTATTGCCTTTTTATGCTCATGGTGCAGTTATAGCGCTGCAGATCTGGCAGGCGTGACCAGGTTGCAGTATCCATCAAATATCCGGATCATCCGCATTCCCTGCACAGGACGCATGAGTGCCAAGTTCATCCTGGATGCCTTGCGTCACGGGGCAGACGGGATTTGGGTCTCAGGGTGACACCCCGGCGAGTGTCATTACCTGGAAGGTAATTATTATGCTCGAAGAAAATTTGCCCTGCTGAAAGGCTTGCTTGAACACATCGGCATTGAACCGGGGCGGCTTCAGTTTTCGTGGATTTCTTCTTCAGAGTCCACGAAATTTGTGGATGTGGCCAAGATGGTAACGGAGACGGTGAGGGAATTAGGTCCGGCGAAACGGCTCGTTAGCCAGAAGGCAGTGGCTAGTAGGGCGTAGGCAGGGAGAAAGCGAGAAAGTAAGCAGGGGCCAAACCGGCTCAACCGGTAACTTAGATGCTGAACTACACATCAAAAATTCGTGAGACTGCAAGGCGATTGCTAACAGAGAACCGAGTGGACGCTGTGATCGGATTCAAAAAGGGCACGGTGCCCATGATGTGTCAGCCTGTACTCATCACCACTCCAGAGGATGTTGACACGCTCTATTGGGACAGCTTCTGTGGCGTGAATCTGGCCAATTATTTGCCTAAACGTAAGGAACGTATCGCTGTTGTGGCCAAGGGATGCGACTCACGCAATATTGCGCTGCACATCCTGGAAAATCAGATCGAGCGGGACCAGGTTTTTGTCATGGGGGCCCCCTGCAAAGGAATGGTGGACCGCCGAAAGATCGTAACGGCATTGGACAATCAAGAACCGACGGAAGTAACGGAATATGCAGACAGACTTGTTGTAAGGGGCGAGGGCATTGAGGCGCCTTTAAACAAGGCAGACGTGCTTCAGGACAACTGTGCCATCTGCATCCACCGCAACCCGGTAATCTGTGATGAACTGATGGGAGATCCTGTTCCTGAACAAGAGGGTATTGACCGGTACGCTGATGTCCGAGAACTTGAAGCCATGGGGCCGGATGAAAGATCGAAGTACTTCACGGAACTCGTCCGTACGTGCATCCGCTGCTATGCCTGCCGTGACGCCTGCCCACTTTGCTACTGTCCGACTTGTTTTGTGGATGAATCCAGACCGCAGTGGCTTGGGAAAAGCGCTGATCCGACGGATACCATGACATTTCATCTGCTCAGGGCCTTTCACTGCGCGGGCCGCTGCACGGATTGCGGGGCCTGTGAAAGGGCGTGCCCCATGGGAATCAAGGTGCGGCAATTTACCAAAAAGCTGGAAAAGGACGTGATGGAACTTTACGGCCATGAGGCCGGCATGTCCCTTGAGACCAGGCCCCCCCTGGATGTCTACCAGCCAGATGATCCAGGGGATTTCATTTCATAAAAACGCTTTGCGATTTTGTACAATGCGGCTACGCCGCTAAAAAAAGAGACTCCTATACCATCATCATTATTCAGGCGCCAAATGGATGAACTGAGGATTGCAAAAGAAGACTTTTCCGAATTCCTAAACGGGCTGAAGGACAGTTATCGCCTTTATGGTCCGGTGCGGCAGGGCGACATGGTCAATTTCTTGCCGATTCAGGATGCGGCTGAGCTGGATCTTTCTTTCCGAAACACCACTCTGTCCCCCAAGTCTTTGTTTCTTCCTCAATCAGAGCGTCTCTTTGAATACAGCCTGGCCATGGACAAAGATAATGCTCATATCCTCAAAGAGGCGCCACGAGATTCTTCCCCTTGCGTCGTCATAGGGATTCGGCCCTGCGATGCAAGGGCACTTGAGCTGGTAGATGTGAACTTTGATACAGACAAATTTCGCGATCCATGGTGGGTGAAGGCCCGAGAGGCCACCACCCTGGTGGGCCTGGGATGCACTTCGCCTTGTTCCACCTGTTTTTGCACCTCGGTGGGAGGAGCACCCTTTGATGAGGCTGGGCTCGACGTGCTGCTCACGGATGCTGGCGAGGTCTTTTTGGCCAAGGTGCTCACAAAAAAAGGGGAAAACCTGCTTAAGACTGAAAAAGCCTTTGAAACGGCTGAAGAAGCACTGGTTGACAGGGCCACGACGATCCAGCAGGAAGCCGCAGCCAAGATCGTTTCAAGAGTCGATACATCCAGACTCGCAGAACTTGACACCCTTACGCTTTTTGAAGCGGACTTCTGGGAAGGACTGCATTTTGCCTGCATAAGCTGCGGGGTGTGCACCTATCTTTGTCCCACCTGCTGGTGTTTTGATATCCAGGATGAGACCCACGGCAGTGCGGGAAGTCGAATTCGCAACTGGGACTCCTGCATGTTTCCTTTGTTTACGCTCCATGCCTCAGGGCACAACCCCAGGGGAGAAAAGATCCAGCGTGTACGGCAGCGCTTCATGCACAAGTTGAAGTACTATGTGGACAAGTATAAAAACGGTGTGGCCTGTGTCGGATGCGGGCGTTGCGTGCAGCACTGCCCCGTAAATATTGATATCCGCCAGGTTTTCCAACTAATGAACGAATACAAGTCATAAAATCGCTTCGCTATTTTACGTGACGCGGCTTCGCCGCTCAATAAGAGATATTGTATGTTTGAAAGAGGGATTGGCTTCGTGGAAAATCCTTATCTTCCTTATCCTGTTCGTATCGAAAAGATCACCATCGAAACAGAGGACCGGAATCTAAAGACCTTCCGCGTAGGCTTCTTAGACCCCGAAGACGAAAAGAAATTTGCGTATCATCCTGGGCAGTTTGCCGAACTCTCCGTGGCTGGCAAGGGGGAGTGCCCCATAGGCATTGCCTCGTCTCCAACAGAACCGGGATTTCTCCTTTTTACCGTGAATAAGGCCGGTGTGGTGACCACGCACCTGCATAACATGAAAGAAGGGGATATCCTGGGGGTGCGGGGGCCGTTGGGGAACTGGTATCCCCTTGATGAGATGGAAGGGAAAAACGTTGTCATTATCGGCGGAGGTTTTGCCTTTACCACTCTTCGTTCCACCCTCGTCTACATGCTGGCCCCTGAGAACCGTAAGCACTTTGGCGAAATCTCTGTTGTATACGGGGCTAGAAACGAGGGACTGCTACTGTATAAGGATGAACTCGCTATCTGGCAAGGGCGTAGAGACGTTAACATGCATATCACCGTGGACGCGACCGATGACCCTTCATGGCCATACCACACAGGTTTTGTACCGACCATCACGGAGCAAAAGATCACGAGCGCTGAAAACAGCATAGCGATTATCTGCGGCCCACCCATCATGATTAAGTTTACGCAGCCAGTACTCGAAAAAGTGGGGTTTCCGCACGAAACGATCATTATGTCTCTGGAAAACCGCATGAAGTGCGGCATCGGTATGTGCGGTCGGTGCAATGTGGGCGCCGAGTATGTTTGCAAGGACGGCCCAGTCTTTACTCTTGCCAAACTCAACACACTGCCAAAGGAATACTGAACCCACATGATACACATTAAGCTGTTCGGCTTTTGCCGTTTTCATATTGATCTGCCAGTTCCAGCCAGACCTTTTGTCACAATCTCCGCCAGTGTCCTGGGTGCAATTTTCTTCTACACCCAGCTGCTACATATGTAACCCTCACCCGCTTATGCCTTCCTCCACCATCGTCCTCCGTGCGGTCGAGCAAGGAAACTACGACTAGAAGACCTTTGCACAACCCCTTCTCACTCGTTCGTATGAGCTTTTGGACCCATCCATGGGCTCGTTCACTAAATCCTAAAAACTCGGCCCAAGGGCCTCAAACAGTTTAGGATTTGCCCACTGACGTGGGCCGTTCACTTCGCCGGGATGGGTGCCCCAAAAAGCTCATAATCTTCGCTCAAAGCGGTTATGCAAGGTCTCGACTGGTTATCTGGATGAGCAGTGCAGCTTGCGTTGATTCGTGATTCATTGTTTGGCGACAGGTCATTCTTTGTGTAATCATTGACAGACGACTCTAAGGCGATTAATAAACCGATACCGACAAGGGTACTCCGCTCACCCATTTTGTATTTGTATATGGAGGGGTTGTGTAACGGGAGCAGCCATGAGTATAAGGTTTTCAATAAAGACAAAGATCTTTTGCGGTATTGTTATCCCAGCGTCGCTCTTGGTCTTTGTCATATATCTGGATTACGTTCATTTAGGCTCTCTTGGGCGTTCCGCTAAGCTGATTCTTTCTAAGAACTATAGAAGTATTCAGGCGGCCCATCAGATCAGGCAGCACCTGGAGGCCCGGCAAGGTCTCGTCCTTGACACTTTGTTGTTGGACAAGAAAACAGGCTTGCGAGACCTTGCTTTGGATGAAAAGATTTCAGGGCTTCTCAAAATTTGCAAAGATAATATTACTGAATCAGGTGAAGAGCACATTATTGACGATTTGCTTAGTAAGTACGCCCAATACGATCTTCTTTTCGAAACTCTATTCAATGCCGAAAATGAAAAAATAGGACGAAAGGAGTTATACCCTGACCTTATTGCCTCAAATACTGCTCTCTATGCAGACCTGAATGCCCTGATTCTAATAAACGAGAAAGCAATGAAAGACGCCGAGGCGGAAACCAAGAAAATCGCCAAACAGGCTTTACACTATTCCATGACCTTACTCATTACTGCTATCGTTTTCACCGCAATCCTAAGTTACATACTATCAACAAAGATTTCACGCCCCCTGATCCGCTTGGCTCAGGGCCTTGCCGGTGTTAAAGAGGGTCGAGGCGATTATCCCCAGCTTTCCATCACTACTCAGGATGAGATCGGGTTTTTGACCTCAGAATTCAACAGGCTCTTTCAGCGTCTTAAAGCTGCTGAAAAGTCAAAGGCTCGCCAAGCCGAGCAGGCCAAGGCTCGTTTTATAGCCGATCTTTCCCATCAGCTTAAGACTCCTATGACTTCGCTTTCGATGAGCGTTGGGATTCTTTCGGACAAAGCACCCGCATTATTTGGCGGAAAGTATGGGCAATTGATTGAAACTGCAAAAGAAGACTTAGCCAGACTATCGGCGCTGATCAATGAACTCGTTGATATTTCAAGACTGGGCCGGATGGCAAAACCAAAAACCAAAGAAGTACTGAACATAGAAGAGGTGGTGAATGGATGTCTCAAACCGCTTCTTTACCAAGCCAAGGAAAAGGGTATCAATCTGGAGATGGAGTTCGAACCCGGACTTCCGCCTATTGCCATCGATTCCTTCAGGTTTCCCTGGGTTGTCACCAATTTGGTAGGCAATGCCATACGATATACAGACAGGGAAGGTCGCGTTGCACTGCGGGTGGAAAAGCGCGGAAGCAGGTGCTATTTCCAATGTTCCGATACAGGAGTCGGCATTGAGGAGAAATACCTGCCAAAGATTTTTGATCGCTTTACGCAGTTTTCAGAGCGGGAAGAGATGGGCACCATCGGCTTGGGGCTGGCCATTGTTAAGGAGATCATAGAACAGCACGGGGGGGATATCAGCGTAACCAGCAAGGTCGGCAGGGGCACAACCTTTACTTTCTGGATACCGACCGAGACAGAGGACGTCAATGAAGAGAGTGCTAGTCGTTGATGATGACAAGAACATCTTGACTACCTTGCAAATTCACCTGGAAGACATGGGGATGGAGCCCGTGACGGCCGGGGCAGGTCGCGAGGCAGTCGAAGTATTTAAACAGGTGAGGCCAAGTATTGTGCTCCTGGACCTCAAACTCCCGGACATGGATGGCTTGGAGGTCCTCAAAGAGATCGTTGCCACTCAAATCAAGACCTTTGTAGTCATCATTACCGCTTACGCCACCATCGATACAGCAGTTGACGCCGTTAAGATGGGGGCCTTTGATTACCTCCCCAAACCATTTACACCATCGCAGATAACTCATGTACTGGAAAAGATTGCAAAGGTCCGCCAACTTGAGTCGGAGGTTGAGACCCTAAAGGAAAAACTCAGGGGCGTCGAGCGAGAGGGTGATTTTATCACCAGGAACAGGACAGTGCGCGCCACGCTCAAGACGGCCCGGCAAGTGGCCGACTCGAATGCCAGTGTGTTGATTAGCGGGGAGAGCGGCACGGGTAAAGGGGTCCTTGCGCGCCTGATACACGGCTGGAGTCCGAGAAAAGATGGCCCCTTTGTCACGGTCGATTGTACTGCGTTACAGGAAAAGCTGTTGGAAAGCGACCTTTTTGGCCACGTGAAAGGGGCCTTCACCGGGGCCATACGCGATAAGGTGGGCAAGCTAAAGACGGCCGACGGTGGGACGGTGTTCCTGGACGAGGTTGCAGATATGTCGCCGGAGATTCAGGCGAAGCTTCTGCATTTTTTGCAATATAGGGAGTTTGAGAAGCTGGGAGACACAAAAGTTCTGCAAGTTGACACACGTGTCATCGCGGCCTCCAATCGTGACCTTGAGGAGCTTGTTCAGGAAAAGCTCTTTCGCCACGATCTTTATTACAGGCTCAACGTGGTAGAAATTTTCATGCCCCCTCTGCGTGAACGTCCCGAGGACATTAGACTCTTGGCAGAGCACTATCTGAAGAAGTTTTCAAAGGAGAATAATAGAAACGTCAATGGAATTGATGACCAAGCCATTGAAATTCTACGGTCTTATACGTGGCCCGGAAATATCCGCGAACTGATAAATGTCATTGAGAGAGGAACGATTCTGAGCCGTCAGGACCGCCTCACGCCCGAGGACCTTCCAGCCCACTTAGTAGACTTCGCACCCGGAAAAGATTCAGATCAGAAACTGCGCCCCCTATCTGAAGTGGAAAAGGCTCATATCAAAGAGGTACTTCTACACACCCGATCCATGGAAGAGGCGGCACAAGCCCTTGGTATTGACCCGGCCACCCTCTGGCGCAAACGCAAAAAGTATCATTTGGACTGATTCCTTGCATTTTGCAAGATGGATTTGTTGCATCTTGCAAAATTCTCCGATCCGGGAGACCATCCACCTCCCCGCCATATTACCCAATCTATTGTTTTTACAGCTTATTATTTTATTGGCATCATTCGTGCCTCCTTGCAACAGGTAGGTATCCAGCATAAGCAGGTGGAAGTACGTGCCATGAAAAGCAAAATCCTACTCTACAGATCGACGGTCAGTCTGCCTGGTGACGCCCTTGAAGAGACGACCGTGGTCACCAGTCCCGTCTCTTGCCTTCATGAGGCAACCGAGAAAAAGTATGGTCTTATTGTCATTATATTTGATCCGGACTTTCTAAAGGAGCGTAACGCCAAGGTTGAGCTCTGTGCTGCGCTGAAAAGAAACCGCCACACCATGCAAGTCCCGCTTCTGTGTGTTCTGCCCTCGAAACACAGGGATTTGCTGGAGCGCCTTCAGGTTGCCAAAGTGAAATATGTAATGATTTTTGACCCGAAGGACTCGATCCAGCAAAGTCGGTTGGAGGCGTTTGCCTCGAATCCGTCTCAAGAATACGAGATAACGAGAACTCTTTCTGAGGTATGCCCACACATCAATTACTTTCCTGTCAGTCGCGATAAGGAAATACTTTACTGCGGCGCTTACCGCAACCGGCTTGTCTTAGGCCCCTATCGTTTAAGACAATATTGTGAAACCAATAATCATATTAACTGCGAGTATTTTCGAAATCCAAGATAATCCATAGGACCATGAACTTTTTCTTGAAGCAATTCAGAAAGGCCCATCCGGCCACACTCTTATTGTTGAGCTACCTGGTAGCCATTGGTCTGGGGACGTGCCTGTTGTTGATGCCTCAAGCCACAGTTTCAGGATCAATTTCCTTCATCGATGCACTGTTTACTGCCACATCTGCCCTTTGTGTTACTGGGCTCGTGGTTGCGGACACGGGGACCTATTTCAGCCTGTTCGGTCAGGGCATCATTCTGGTGCTCATCCAGTTGGGCGGATTGGGTATTATGACGTTTTCGGTGTTCTTTTTCCTCTCAATTGGCAAGAAGGTGGCCTTCCGGCAGCGGATGGTCATGCAGGAGACCTTTGCCCATATGCCCAGAGAGGACATCTACCGCCTAGTGAGTGCAATCTTTTCTTTCACTGCTGTTGCGGAACTGGTGGGAGCATTACTGCTTTTCATACACTGGACCGGAGAATATCCCCTTAGCCAAGCTGCGTACATGGCGATCTTCCACTCTGTCTCTGCCTTCTGTAACGCAGGGTTTGCCTTGTTCAGCAATAGCTTCATGGACTACCGGGGGGCCTTGTTATTGAACTTTACGGTCTGCGGCTTGATCATACTCGGTGGAATCGGCTTTCCTGTGATCTACGAAATCTTCAGCAAAACGGGCGCCCGTCTAGAAGGCCACGTCAAATTTTCAGTTCAAACCAAAACAGTCCTGCTTACGACTTGCATTCTCATAATCTTCGGAATGGCTATTTTGGGGGTTGCAGAACACAGTGTCTCTCTCAGAGATTGTTCTTTCGCAGAAAGCCTGTTAGCCGCTCTGTTTCAATCTGTTACGGCCCGGACAGCCGGGTTCAATACTGTACACATGGCGGCTCTGAGCAACGCCACGTTGGGTTTGATGATTTTTCTTATGTTCATCGGGGCCTCTCCTGGTTCATGCGGTGGAGGTGTGAAAACCACCACTTTTGCCGTGTTGGGGGCCTTAACCTGGAGCCGTTTGCGTCGAAGAATCCGTGTGAATATGTTCAAAAAGAGTATTCCCAGAGAAACCGTCTCCAGAAGCATATCTCTCTACGTATTGGCTGTCGGCTTCACAGGCACTATTCTTGCCCTGCTCCTGTTGACCCAGCAAGGTGCCGCGACTCCCGCGGCAAGCAGAGGACAGTTTCTGGAATACTTATTCGAAGTCGTGTCGGCCTTTGGTACCGTGGGACTCTCCATGGGAGCGACTGCAAAAATAAATAGCTGCGGGAAGATCTTGATCATCGTCATGATGCTCATCGGCCGTGTAGGAGTGCTGACCTTTTCTTATATTATCGCAGGCGCAGAAGCAAAAAACGGCATCGAATACGCTGAGGAAAACATCATGATCGGTTAAAAGGAGAGGAAAATGAAACGATTTGCAGTCATTGGCCTGGGCCATTTTGGCTTTCACGTGGCCAAAACGCTCTTTGAGGATGGCCAAGAAGTGATAGCCATTGACAAGGACCGGGGCCGCGTCCAAGAAATTGAACCTTTTTGTTCTCAAGCCATTGTCATGGATGTCATGGACAAAGAGCGACTAAAAGCCCTAGGCCTTGAGGATGTGGATGCCGCGATAATCAGCACTGGTGAAGCGATAAGCGCCAGCATATTGCTCACGCTCCATCTGCATGAGTTCGGTGTCAAGAAGATATTGGCTAAAGCGCTGAATGAAGACCACGGCAGAATTTTGGAAAAGGTAGGCGCTGCGGAAATCATATTCCCGGAAAAGGCCATGGCCATTAAGGTAGCCCGGAGTCTATCCACGCCCAACATCATGGATTTCATCCTTCTATCAGAGGACTACAACCTGATGCAAATAGCTCCTCCGCAGGCATTTGTCGGCAAATCCCTCAAGGACCTGGATCTGCGAGTGAAATACAACGTCCATGTCATCGCCATCAAGGAGCTTGTTCCGGAAAACTTCGTTCTTGTGCCTCCGGCCGATTTTGTCATAAAAGACAGTGACGTTCTTATCATGCTCGGCAAGCCTCAAGATATCAGGCGCATCAAGGACTTCAAATAGCCAATAAGGCAACGCCTTGTAAGAGCAAACCATGTCCGTCGACCGCACACGAGTTCTCTTGGACACTACAAAAAAACTCCTCAGACGAAGAGCCACTGCACATCTCCAGAAGATTGTCAACAAAACCCACGCGGCAGACCTTGCCGACGTGTACCGATTTCTCACACTGAACGAACAGAAAGCCCTCTTTGACCTCTTCGACAGTGTTGAACAAGAGGCCCATGCTCTTCAGTGAGCTTGAACAAGAAATAGTCCTAAGGCTGATCGAAAACATGCCAGCCGAGAAAGTCGCAGGGATACTTGAACAGATGCCAAACGATGATGTGGTCGACATCCTCGGGAACCTCTCTGGTGAACAGGCCAAGGCGCTCCTGGATCTCATGATAAAGGCAAGCTCCGAGGAGGTTGGGGAGTTGCTCGGCCGCGACCCAGAAACCGCTGGTGGCATCATGGTTGCGGACTTCATTGCCTTAAAGGAAGAGACCACGGCAAAAGAGGCCGTCGAGGCGTTGCAGAAAGAGTACGTCGATATCGAGATGCCATTCTATCTGTATGTGGTTGACGATCACGGCCATCTTGTAGGTGTCGTATCTTTGAGACAGTTGGTCATTGTCCACCCTGCCACAAAACTCAAATCGATTATGGCCACAGAAGTGGTGTGCGTCCGGACCAATCCGGATCAGGAAGAAGTAGCCAAAATCGTTGCCCATTATAATATTCTGGCGGTGCCTGTGGTAGACGAAAATAATATGTTGGTTGGAATCGTCACGGTAGATGATGTGATTGATATTATCCGCGAGGAAGCCACAGAGGATATCTTCAAAATGGCCGGAATCAGCGGAGATGTAGAATATATCGAAACACAGACCATCTTTAAGAGCATCCGCAAACGTTTGCCGTGGCTCTTGGCCAGTTGGATCGGGGGCATTATTGCCTGTTATGTTGTTGGCCATTTTCAGCAAAGCTTGAGCAAGCTCGTTTACCTGGCCGCCTTTATGCCGATCATCATGGGCATGGGTGGTAACGTCGGGACTCAAACTTCGGCCAGTGTAATGCGAGGTCTTGCAACTGGCCGGATCAATATCAGGCAAATATGGCGTGTCATCCTCAAAGAGCTCACTGTTGGGTTCTGTCTGGGCTTTTTCTATGGTGTGATGATTTCGTTGTTTGCACAGTTCAGATATGGATTTGGACTGTGGGAACTCGGATTGGTGGTGGGATTTGCCATGATATGTTCTATGACAGTGGCTGCTACACTAGCGTCGTGCCTCCCCTTAGCGTTTCACCGTCTTGGTACTGATCCCGCTGTTGCCACCGGACCTTTTGTCACAACCTTTACCGATATCCTGAGTGTGTTCTTCTACTTCGAGATCGCAACTCTCCTGCTCCATCTGTGATCCTTGTGCCGCATCTGTCCTATGCGATTATACTTTGTGCGACTCAGCATGGCGACCAGAGAGGGCACATCAAATAACTGGTCCCTCTTCCGGTTTTGTCTAGCACAGAAAAGTATGATACAAGGCCGGTACCAATAAAGGCAACTTCCTTATGCGCATACTCCTGGTTGAAGATGATCTGAAGACTGCCTCCTTTATTTTAAAGGGGCTGAAAGAGGCAGGTTTTGCCGTGGACCATACGGGAGATGGTGAGGACGGGCTCCATCTGGCACTAAGAGAGCCATACGATGCGGCTATCATTGATATCATGTTGCCCAAGTTAGACGGGCTGAGTCTTATCGGACACCTACGGCGGGAAAAGATCAATACACCTGTCATCATATTGAGCGCCAAACGGGGTGTAGATGATCGCATCAAAGGGCTTCAAACAGGGAGTCACGACTATCTGACCAAGCCTTTTTCGTTCTCCGAGCTTCTGGCCCGCGTGCAGGCCTTGATACGCAGGGCCAGCAGGGCTTCCGAGGCTACTGGTCTCACGGTCGCTGATCTTTCCATGAATCTTCTCACCCGTGAGGTTAAAAGAGGAGGCAAGAAGGTTGAGCTGCGACCACTACCTAAAACTCTCCGTGGCGGGTCATATGACACTGTTTGTTGCCAGGACAAGGGGCCCTTTCTGGTCCATCCGGCCGGCCAAGCCGCTTTTTCTTGCTATTGTCGCTACTCAGGTTAATTGCGACCCTGATTGTTGTTTATGGCATCATCCTCCCGCCCATAGGCTGGAAACTCTCACTCTTTGTGTGCGGATATGCCCTGGTCTGGTTTGGATTTAATAATGGTATCAAATTGGTAGTCTATAAAGTATTCGAATTTCAGCAGGGATTGCTTGGCAGGAGGCATCTTGAAAGAGCTGGGCGTGTAATACGGTGATAAGGAACTCAGGGCTTCGCCCCAACAGGTTGTAGAAATTCCGAAACATATAATTGCCCCAAGAATGAATGTACAGTCTGTCATCTGGGTCATCGCCCTAACGCTTTTTTTAGGAGGGCTGGGAGCACCTATTCCGGAAAATCCTGTCCTGTTGGGCGGGGGATACGCCATCCACAAACAGGTGTGCCCAACTATACTTAGTCCCTCCTTGTGGTTCTTAGCTATACTCTGCGGGGATCTACTCCTTTTTGCCGTTGCACGCTGGATCTTTACCCACCCTACCATATCAGCCTTGTTAACGCGCTATCTGGGCGAAAAACGACTTAACAGATACCAAAAGGCGTTGGCATGCTGGGGCGCCATGGTGCTCTTTCTGGCCCGCTTCACCTTTGGCCTACGTGCAGTCGCCTATATAGTTGCAGGGGCGGCGCGTTATGCATGGCTACGGTTCGTGGTTGTAGATGGACTAGGTGTGGCGATTCAGGTTCTATTGTTTGTTGGGCTTGGCTACTATGCAGGCGAGAGAATCGAGTGGGCCAGAGCCACCGGAGGCAGAATCGCTCTTCTGCTGGGCATATTGGTTTTAGTTGGCACCCTAGTAACGTGGGGGGTTTCGGCCATTGTCCAGAAGCTATCTGGGATTACATCTGGCAAAACCAAAAACCAGGCCAGCGATTCGTCTTCAAGGTCAGATAGGATCAGAAACAATGACGCTGGCTCGAAATAGCTCTGCCTCGCTACACGGTTGGAATAGTTGAATGTATCAAAAAAAACAACAGAACATCAGGGCAACCTAATGGTTCTCAAAGGGGAATTAGTCTTGCCAGATTGAAGCTTTGATCATGGACGAAAAAAATTAGGCCTGATTCCATAATGGGGAAAGGGGTATTTTATCAAGGGAAACTTACTAATTTCAATCCCTGGCCCGGACTATACGGAGGCCCACCAGGTTCCCCTGAGTTTGGCCTTGACAGATTATCCCGAAATCGGGTATCTATCAAAATACATATGCGGGCTATGAGGTCAGCCGCAACCGCCTAGGCCATGTTGAGAGGCGCTAGGCTGATGACCTCTACTAGGGGATTCGAACCCCGGGTAGAGGTTTTTTTATTCGCGTTCGCCGGAATACCGTACAGCGCACCGTCGCCCAAGCTATGGCGCGTCGGCGACTTGCTGCAAGGATGACACGCGGCGCAAGCGCCTGCGCTGCGCGAAGGCAA
>JAFGFW010000161.1 GCA_016930875.1 Deltaproteobacteria bacterium
ATGCCAGCATCACCGGAAGCGGCCTGCTAACCACGTCATTGGTGCCGAGTGAGCAGACAGTCACTATTACGGCCAGCTACACCTTTGCGAATGTGACAAGGACAGCGCAAAAGACAATGACAATCACAAACATCCCTGAATCGAATCGTCCCCCTCAACAACCGACCATTATATCTCCTTATGATGGGCAACCGGACGTTTCCTTAACGCCGGAATTGTACGCTGGCCAGTTTTTTGACCCGGATGGAGACGCTCACGGACGCACGAGATGGGAAATTAGCAGCAAAGAGAATGATTTTTCGGAAGGCACGCTTGTCTTTGCTGCAGATTCCGAGTCTCATCTGACTTCATTGATTATTCCTCGATCTGTTTTGGATGAAGAAACGACTTACTATTGGAGACTCAGGTTTTTTGACAACCAAAATAGTGGATCAGAGTGGTCAGATATTTACTCATTCAAAACACTTTTCACCGGAAATGACGTGGAGCCAACGAACGGCATACCTGATAATCAAGAGGTTGACGCTACGGTGGACCTGGATGGCAATGGGACCCCTGATGTCAATCAAGGTGATATCAAATGTGTCAACACGGTGGTAGGAGAAGGACAGATAGGCGTGAAGGCAGACCCAAGCGTTGTTTCCATTGAAGCAGTCAAGTCCATTGATCCGGAGACTCTTCCTCATACGGCGGAAATGCCGGACGAAATACCATTGGGAGTCATCAGTTTTAAATTGAGAGTTCTCAATCCCGGTGATAGTGCAGAGGTGACCGTATATCTATCCGAGGCTGCGCCCGATGGCGCTCAATGGTATAAGTATGACTCTGTCAATGGCTGGCAGGCAGATCAATTAACAATATTATCCGTATTCAGTGGTGACAGGAAATCTGTTACCTTGTTACTTGAAGACGGTGATTATGGTGATGCCGACGGGGTGCAAAACTGCATCATCGTTGACCCTGGCGGCATCGGCCTGACCTATTCATCCTCATCCGCAGACAACGGTGCCGACAGTGGTGGCGCTGGAGGCGGAAGCGGCGGCGGCGGATGCTTCATTTCCACCATTGCGTCAGAGTTGTGTTCGGTCGGTCAAGCCAATTGACTCCCCGTCCTGCGGTCTAGCGTGGATAGATTGACCGGGAAACCGGTCAATCTCAAACCCCCAAACGAAAGAAATCCCTTTACAAAAAGCGTGGAACCGTATATATGGACAATTGTTTCGGAACACCTAGATGTATAGCTGGAGTGTAAAGGGATAGGAGTATGGGTCGCAAAAGCCTGCTAAAATCCACGAAAAAAAAGTCTGTGAAACCAAAAGAAGTAGCCGGTTCACAAGAGGCCGAGAGAAAAAAGGCCATCTTGGATGGGGTGCAACTTCTCTCTGACTCGGTCAAAGCCACCTTGGAAAAGGTAGGGCTTGCCCAATCTACCTATTACAGGTGGTTGCAACGATACAAGGCCGAAGGTATGGACGGGTTGAATATGGGAAGCCCTGTTTCTGACAAGTTGTGGAAACGGTTCAGTGGGCTGAAAAAGAAACAAGAAGAACAAGCGCGTGCTGATAGCAAATTAAAGGCAGAGGAGAAACGGAAAATGAAAAGCGAGAAAGAGAACGAAAGGATTAGGAAGCTCCTCTTCAAGCGGTTTGATGAGGGGCCATCAAAACCAGGCGCGGAAAAAGAGAGGGCTCCCGAGCCTGCTAAACCCAAGGCTCGAACGGAAGCGCCTTCTCCGCCGTCTTATACACCTCCACCTGAAGAGCCCATGGATAAGACCTTGAAGTACGCAATAGGCGCTTTTGCATTCGTGTTGGCCATTCTTCTGATGTCTAGTGTGTCGAATTCGAACAAGTTCTATTTCAAACACAACAAGCAGATGATTGAGGTCTGGCAAGGCAGGTTTGCCCCTATGGGGGAAACCCGAGTGGCTAGCTTTTCTGATTCAAAGATCCTTGAGGGTTTGCCAGAGCAAGAGTTTTACACAAGAAAACAGGCATATGGTGTTCTTTCCGATTATCTGGTAGGACGAGCTGACGATATCCTGAATACAGGCCGGACGCCAGATCTTTCGGCTGTCCGGTCATATCTTACGCATGCCTCCAAATACGCACTTTCTGACTCAGAAAAGCACGCGATTCGGATGCGTTTGAATAGCATTACTTTCTTGGTGTTATGCGGAAAAGCAAACCTTGCTCTCAGCAAGGGGGCCATGTCAGATTTTGAGACGGCCAAAGGCTACTTGGCTGAAGCCATTCCTTTTGCCTCAACGGATATTCAAAAAGATATGATCACCAAAAGGCTGGCAGCGATCGAGTACGCCATGGCCTCAAGCAAGATCAGCAAGGGGGAAAAACAACTCGCAGTTCAATATCGAGAAGCCATGGATCGGCACCTCAAGAGGGCTAAGGAATATGACCCGGAGAAGTCCAAGGAGATAGACCAGGAGATGGTCAAGATAAAGAAATGGCTAAACGAGTTTGATAAGAAACACGTCGGAGGACGACGCTAACTGCGGGAAAAATGATGCTATGAAGGGCGGGGCAAAAACCCCGCCCTTTTTTATTCGCTTTCGCCGGAATACCCTGCAGCGCACCGTCGCCCAAGCTATGGCGCGTCGGCGACTTGCTGCAAGGATGACACGCGGCGCAAGCGCCTGCGCTGCGCGAAGGCAA
>JAFGFW010000162.1 GCA_016930875.1 Deltaproteobacteria bacterium
CCTCAAACGTATACTTGGCACCCCAGTACGTGCTGTAAAGGGAGTTATCACCATAGGGAATGATACCACTTGACACATACCAACCCCCAGTCGATGACGTACCGGCATTACCATTATCAATGATGACCTCTGCAGGCCCTAAACGTATACGAGAAAACAGCATATACCCCACCACCTCGGTGGTGTGGCTTGTTTCACTGTCACTGGATTGTTCTTCAACGACCTTCACGTCAACCGCATAGAAGTCCTTGTTTTGCCAGCGCAGATTGGCCGTATCTCCGCCGTCGGTCGTCTGCATGTCGGCAAGAAACACCGGGATGTTCATAGAGGTCTCATTGCAAACGATGGTTTGCAACTCATGTGTCATCACGTCATCGGTTTTCTTGACCTCAAAGGTCAGGTCATCCATCGTTCCCGATGAGGGTTCCCAGGCGATGTAGGAGATGCTCTCGGTGACATGGGTTTGAGAATTGAGCTCCTGCTCCCGCATGCGAGACTCAAAGCCATTGATGCTGATGTTTCGAGCCCTGGTGGTTACCGCATCTGCTTCATTATAGCTGGAGACAGCAGTTATCACTACTGGCGCCACCTGAAAGGTTCGGCTGAAGGCCACCCCGCCAAAGGAATCTGTCCTGTCTGTCTCAAACCGTTCTGCTTCCACCATGGTTCCGTCCGGCAAGGTGTGAGTGCCACGTTCCATGACAATGTAACCTACGGTCTCCTCGGCGTGGATTCCACCCAGATAATCCCACTCTTGCACACGGATCTCGAAACCGGTCGCATCCGCATTACGGATCCTTACAACAGCAGGGTCGCCTTCATTGCAGGACAACGACTTGGCTACCACAACAGGGTCCTGAAAAGTCTCGCTAAACTCTACCCGCTTCCAATTGTGATCCACACTCACCTCGCCAATTTCCAGGGGAGGAAGCAGGGGCTTTGATTCAGGATCGGTAGGATCAAAGCCGGAATCTATCTCTACACCGTCCCAAAAGCCGTCGCCGTCTGTGTCCGGGTTGTTAGGATTCGTGTCGTTTTGGAATTCTTCCAGATCGGTTAGACGATCATTATCGGTGTGGGCAGTACCACTATGAGAAAGGTCACCAAAGTGGGTGATCTCCCACCAATCAGGAATTCCATCACTATCGCTGTCATCACCCCCACCAATGTCTACGATCGTCACCACCTTCTGTGCCGTCCTTGTCACACTATCAAAAATGTAGCTGGCTGTAATAGTGACTGTCTGATTAGTCAGCACTGTTGACGTCGTTAACACTCCACCACCGCTGATACTGGCATAAGAAGAATTTTCACTCCAGATAGCGCTGTTTGTAGCCGGTTGACTGCTCCCATCACTGAATGTGGCAGTGGCAGTGTAGCCAGCCATGCTGTTCTCGTTTACGGAGTTCGGCCCGCTGATACTCAGGCTCACAAGCGAGGGTGACACATCCACGATGGTCACCACTTTCTGCGCCGTCTTTGTAACATCCTGAAAGGTATAGGTGGCAGTGATCGTGACTGTCTGATCGCTCGACACGGCCGAGGTCGTTATCTGCCCGTAACTGACGCTTGCGTGGGTGTCGGGCGATACACTCCAGTCACTGCTGTTTGTGGCCTCTTGGGGCTTATCCTCACCACTGAACCAGGCCCAGGCTTTGTAGTTCGCCGTGCCGCTCTCGTTGACCGAATCCGGGCCGGTGATAGACAAGTTCTCAAGCACTGGCGGTGAGGCGGAGTGCTCCCAACACGCTTCATTCGAGTCGCCGCTTTCATTTTGTGAGGAATCAAAGGCCCTCACCACGAAACAATATTTCGTATCATCATCTAAGTCAGGAATGGTGCAGGTTATTGCAGTCCCTTGCCAGACAGGAACGTCGTAATTGTAACTCTGACCCTGCTCACGGCAAAAAAGCCTGTAACCTGCAAGATCTGGCTCAGTGTTTGGCTCCCAGGCCAGCGTTACCTGAGCGGAATACGTGTTTGGAACAGACAAAAAAAGAATAAGGACTAAAGGAACAAGAAAAATAAGACCATGGGGTAATAAAGACGGGAAAGGAGATTTCATGAACCTATTTCAGACACCTGAGGAGTACGGGAACAGTTGCCAAGCCTGGCACGGCTCTTTCCCTTCTGATTATCTACAGAAGATTCCTTTTCAGCCATTCGTAATCTGGATCAAGCTGAGTGGCTGTCCGCAACATATATGCCACTGTGCCAAATCGATTGACACTTTGTCGAAAAACCTCATTTCTCGAGATGCGAAACTAATGAAGTTAGTTGGTTAAACGCTGATCGAGGCGAACTTGCCTCAAGTATTACCGCCTCTTAGTGATGATTTTTTTGGCCCTGCTGTTGTCCAAATAGGCTCTCGTTGTCCGTGGTCCTTGCAGCAACTTGGCCACGGAATGAGTTGTAAGCCTCTTTTGAAACAAAGGATATTCAGAAAGGGCGAATTTGCCCAGGCAGAGACGTACTATCGTCCTGCCATTATCATGCATCGACCACACGGACATTAGGAACAACAGCACCTATATCTGGTGTGGCCGGGTTAACTGCATCTCGATATCTTGGCTTGTTCGTAAGCTAGCAAATCCTGACTCCTGCAACCCCTATGCAACGGATATGCCAAACAGGATTCGCCCCTATTCGATTGATTTTAAAGGCTTTTTGTTGTGACTGCCCGGATTTTGGAGGAGATCTTATGAAGTGAAATTCCTACAGAAAGGCAAAAGGAACTTTGAGAAAATGGACCTAACTACTTGTCGATTTTGTGTTTCTGCATAGAGGGTATTTCCTGCGCCCCGCTAAAGGATACAAGATGCCCCAATTTTTTCATGAGGGGGCCAGTGAGAACGATGTCTCCAAAATTGAAAAAGTCCAGCACATTTTTTGGTAATAGATATGCATGACGCCAGCCGCTTGCCGATGATGCGGCCGGCGTCTTGGAAGATCAACATCACTTCAGCAAGAACGTAATCGTAACCACTGCGCTTTTTCCCCCTTCTGGCGCCCGGAAACGCAGCTTCTTGAGCTTTTGAATAATGCACTGTTCGAATTGCTCGTTTTTCTTTTTACTTGTATCAGTGTGAACCCTTGTGACTCGACCCTTTGAACCGATAACTAATCTAAAGACAGCCTCGCCTTCAACTCTAGATTTCTTCCTTGATAAATATTTGCAACAAAGGTTGATGGAGCGGATATGTTGTTCAAGAACTCCTTTAACAGACTTCTTTGACAAGCCCTCTGTAACATCAATTTTTCCCAACTCAATGTGGATTTCACCCAAAGCAACCGTGGTATCTGAGGGCTCTGTGGCGACTTGGTCCTTTTTGTATTCAAGGCTTTCTTTCTCAATCCCGTGTTTTCCGCCAGCTATAGAAAGGTGGAGAGCAGGAGACGGACACGCCTTTTGTGCAAAGAGTCTATTTCCCACAGCATAATCCGAAACGCCCAGAGGCAACGGAACGGGTTGTTTGACAGTGACCGCTTGACCATCCTTTAGGCGCATCTGGGTGTCAATGGCAACAAACGACGTATAGGCGGTCAACAGATTGTACGTAAGGCCAAGATTGGTTACTTCCTCGACCCGCTCATCTTGTGGACGCAACCTGTTATAGTCCGAGAGGATAGCGATCCGGTGCCGTGCCCACAGGTACCGGCAAGCAGAGTCGGTGTCCAGAGGCTTTGTCTTAGCAACATCCACTTGTTTCCTGAAGGGGCCGTCTCCGGTAATCCCTTGCAGACTGATCTTACCCTTGGGAGTGCCACGCCATTTGCCGAAAACTGTGACAGGACGCTCAGCCAATACGTCAGGAATGCCGGGTGGTTCCACGTCATAGACCTCGAACCCGCCGAAGTCGATCTTTATGCCTGTTAATACAGGGGACTGGATGAGTTTTCTAAATTTCTCCGCCTTTGCCGGCGCCTCTTCGGGCCTGGTTATGACAAATGGCTCGCCCATTCCAACCCTTGCCATCCCTTCGATGATATGGCGGTTCACGCTTGAGCCGATCCCAAAGGCGAAAATATTGGCATTGCCCAGATTGTCTCGAATGAGGTCAAAGGCCCTTTCTTCAACTGAGACATAGCCGTCGGTAGCAATGACAACACTGCGCGAATATCCTTCGGTTCTAGGCAGAGAGAGAGCCCGTTGAAGCGCCGGCAAAAGTTCAGTGCCCCCTCCCCCGCGCTGGCGCTCGATCATGTTTACTGCACGGGCGATGTTTGCCTGGGTGGCAGGCAAAGACTTATCTGACATCGCGGACGAACCTCCGGCAAACAGCAACACGTTAAACATGTCCCTTGGACGAAGGTTTCCGATCAGGTCTTTAAGGAGCTTCTTCGATATATCCAAAGGGAAGCCATGCATGGACCCGGACACATCCACGATAAATATGTACTCACGAGACGGGATCTCAAGCTCGGTTACCCGTTTCTGGGGTTGGAGCATGAGCAGGAAAAAGTTTTCTTTCTTTCCTTCGAATAGAAGCAACCCTGTTTCGATCTTGCCGCCGGAAAGGCGGTATTTCAAGATAAAATCGCGATTACCGCCGTATTTTTCGGATTCATCCAGCTTTATTGAAGCAAAAGCAGCCCCGTCATAGCTGATATTCACCTTATGTGACGGACAGGTCATATCCTGGATCGGCAGGCCTACTGCCACGGTCGCCGTGATGTCAAATGTATAGGTTGGGGGTTCCCCCTGGTGGAGGTAAGGGTTTTCTACCCACTTCTCCGACGTACTGGTCTCTGCAGTCGGCTGGTTGGAGTAGCGAGGTCCCACAACAGTGGGATAGACAAACTCGTAAACAGCATCGGTTGGCGCCAGCAACTCGGTATACTTTAGCTCTACTTTGATGATATCTCCTGGCAGAATATTTGCCACGTTCATCTGGAATACATTGGGCCGCTGCTGCTCCAGAAGCGATGCGCTCTTGCTAGCCTGTTTTGCCTCCTCGTATTCTTGCCGGGCCTCTTCACGTTTGCGGATCTTTGCTGTGATGATTCGATCTCCAATTGTCATTTTCATCCCATGGACAGCAGCCCTTGTGGAGGTAGGAAAAACATAGATGGCCTCCAAGGGTTTTTTGCCTTCGTTCTTATAGACCTGTGTTACAAGGACATTAGCAATGACACCGGAGACATCTACTTTCGCCGAAGTAGATTTCACGGGGAGTTGGTCTATTTCGGGGTCATCGCTCTTCACAAAAAAATAGGGTGAAAGCGTCTTGTCAGCACTGCTTTCCGGTTGTGCGTAGGCCGACCTTGCTATCAGCAAAAGGACTGCAAGAACCAGTACCGCCCATATTCTTCTTTTGTGTGTCATTTCATTTACCTCCTCGGTTGTTTTTCTGGTTTCTTGTTCCATTAGACCAGGAGGATGCAAAAAAGTTCCCAGATAAAATTCATCGAACCAGTTCGATGAATTTTATCAGACGCGACTTCGTGCCCTTTTTAAGCGGCGCAGCCGCTATGTATAGAATCGCATAGCGGTTTTATGAAGATATGAATCGGATTCGAATCGAAATTGTCTCATGGTCGTCTTCAGATAGCGTTGGCGGAGGGGTCTCAAAATCGCCTAACAGTTGCAATTTTTTGCAAAAAAAGCTGTAGTCTTTGGCAGGGATTTCTGCGTGAATGGATTGCGGACGTTCGGTCAGTTTGTCATATTCAATGGATACTACTTTGCCCTCTGCGTGCGCTACGAGATTCTTCACCTTGGAGAGGATTTCATCGAAAGAGGAAAACCACAAGTCAGCGTCACCTTCAAATTCGGCCATTCCTCCGATCCGTGATGCCATGGCACGCTCTTCTTCCGGCTTGGCCGTTTTCATCCTGGCAGTTGACGGACTTTGTATGAACATCTTTGGTTTTTTGTCTCTGCTTGCTGGGGCTGGCGCTGTTTCCATGGCGGCACTCGGGGCATAATCCATTGTCGGCGCTTCTTTTTTCAGTAAAAGGGCCAACTCAATGATTTGCCTTCTGAAATGCTCTGCCTTGTCCGCCTTCAGAGCAGGTTTGGGCTTGTAGGTCTCCTTTTCCAAGGTTGATTCAAGAGTCCTTATCTCGAGGCCTTTCGCCACTCCTGATTGTGTGGAGTCCTTTGAAACATCTGTTATCTGTTGTAAAGGCTGTTGAACACGGAAAATCGCAATGACCAGAACGGCCATGGCCGCAGCGGTTGCCAATTCCAGCGGGATCTTTACCCGCCACGGAAAAAACAATTTTCGCATTATCCTGCTGAACCTGGACCTTGTCTCCATGCGTTTGTGGAGATTTTCAAGAAAGTCTGCCGGGGCATCAACAGAATCAAGCGAGCCAAGCTCTTCAATCAGAGCCTTTAAAGAAGCAAGTTCTTCCTTGCAGCCCTTACAGGTTAGAAGATGTTCTTCAACCTTTGCTTTAACTTCCTCATTCAAGATGCCATCCATATAATCAGACAAGAGTTCTCTAATCTTGGGACATTCCATGTTATGCGATTCTCCCTATTGGAAACTGACGTCAGTGCCCACTCTCAAAAAACCCATTTATGGATGGGCACTACATAGCTTTTTTCTGAGGCCCAGTCTTGCTCTGGCAAGTCTTGACTTGACAGTGCCAAGGTTAACACCTGTTATGCTCGCAACATCGTCATAAGACAACCCTTCGATGTCGCGCAGGACGACCACCGCCTTCTGCTCTGTTGGAAGTGTATTTATGGCCCTTTTAATCAGGGCTAATCTTTCTTTTTTCTCAAGTTCAATCAGGGGAGATGGCGATTCGTCTTCGATCTCAACGGCAGCGCCCCTACCCTCTGAATTAGCTGGATTATCAAGCCAAACCATCTTTTTTTTCCGCCTGTACTCAGATGACTTGAGCCTGTTCTTGCATGTATTTACTGCGATTCGATATAGCCACGTGGAAAACGTTGATTCTGATCGGAATTTCATCAAAGATTGATATGCCCTCAAAAATGCGTCCTGGGCAGAATCGTTCGCCTCATGATAATCCCCAAGGAACCAGTAGCACAGATTAAACACTTTATCCTTGTGCTTGAGCACAAGCCTGTCAAAGGCAGCCCTATTTCCCGCCTGAAACGCCCGAACCAGTACCCCATCGTCCCCAGGTCGCCTGGTTGACTTGACGTTATGTTCGTTCATTTGTTTTAGACAATTCTTAACCCGAAATGTTCCCTTGCACTATTATTTGCAAGGATATCACTGTGCAAGGCTTTTCATTCATTTATGACCGTTCAAGGGATATTCAAGGCTAGCGGACAACGGATAATAATGAACGAAGATGTTATACACTTCCGCCTCAAGGCGTATAGAGCACGACCACGCAGCGTGTGGGCTCATCGGAGAGGCTTTTGAGCTTGTGGGGGATCTCAGAGTTGAAATGGATGGACTCGCCCGGTTTGACGTGGTGGGTCTTGCTGCCCAGAGTAAGCTGGAGCTCTCCATCCATCACCAAGATGAACTCTTCGCCCTCGTGCTTGTAGGCCACTGGCTTGTGGGCCTGTCTCGACTCAATCGTGATCATGAAGGCGCGCAGGTGTTCGTTCTCGGCTCCGGGGGTAAGAGTCTGATAGGAGTAGTTCTGGGTGCGCTTGATGAATGCCTGTGCCCGCTGGTCCCGGATCACGGTCTTTTCCTCCTCGCGAAGGAAGGTGCCAGGATCGACCTTCAGGATGCGGGCAAGCCTGAGCACAAAGCTCACTGATGGCGTGATCTCATCGTTTTCGACCTGCTCGATAAACTCCGGGGAGTCGCCCGTGGCCTCGGCCAAGTTCTCCAGGGTCCACTGAAGGGCCTCTCTGAGTTTGAGCACTTTCGCGCCAAAACCGGTCCTTGTCTTTGTTTCCTTATCTTCAGACAAGACATCCGCAAGGCTGCGTATCACCGCCTGCCTGACCCTGGCAGTGAGCAAGGGTACAAAGGTCTTTGCGTCCGCCACGATGCCCAGGTCGGCAACCTGAAAGATGGGCGCATTCTGGTCGCGGTTGATGGCCACGATAGTTTCAGCTTCCATGATCCCGGCTGTATACTGTACCGCTCCCGAGGTGCCAATGGAAAAAAGCAGGCAGGGCCGAACGGTCTTTCCGGTTTGTCCGATGAGTCTCTCCTCATCCACCCAATGCTGAAGCACCGACGGCCGGGTCGCGGCTACCTCGCCTCCCAACGCAGCAGCAAGTTGACGTACGAGGGCAAATCCATCCGCGTTCCCGAGCCCGGCTCCTCCAACCACGACTACGTCAGCCTCTTCCAGCTTCCTGCGTTTTTCAGGCTCAACCGATCTTGATATGAGATTCAGACCTCTGGGCGCATCCAGACGATCCAGTCGGATATGCTCGATGATGCCAGGCTCACCACGAACCTCGATCGCTTGAAAAGCATGGGGCTGAACGGTCGCAAATCCGGTACAAAGACTGCCTGAAAAGGTGATCTCGGCCATGACCTGGCCGCCCCATGACGGGCATGTCGCCACCACTCGGTCCTGTTCAATCCTGAGATCAGCACAGTCAGCGATCAGGCCGGCATAATTGATCCGTGCGGTCCGTGCCGCCAGTTCCAGGGCAAAGTCGGTGAGCGGGAACAAGACGAGCCCGGGCTCGTACTTGCGTACGGCCTGTGCCAGGGCCGTTGCGTAGATATCAGCCCTTGGCGTGACCAGATCCGGGTTATCCAGCACATAGACCAGGTCAGCGCCGTGGGCGATGCAGTCCTGGGCCGCGGAATCGACTGACAGGCATGGGGGGCCAGAGGAACCTTTGGGCCTGTCATGGGCTGACGAACCCATGAGCATAACCACGGCCTTTTGTGACACTGTCCGGGCCAGCTCACGGGCCTTGGCCAGGACATTCAGGCAGTACCCGAAAAGCCTCTCACTCCTCAGATCTGCACATACCCAGATTTCCATTCCACCACCCTTTGCCATTCAAAAGGACCTTTAGACAGGATTACAGGATAATCAGGATGTTGTTGTCGTGTTTCACTTCGTGGTTTACACCTTTTGACAGAAATCGTCTGCGAGACCGAATCAGGTGTTCCGCCGGAGATAACGCCATATGTCATCCTAACGATACCATATGTCGTTATCTCACTTGTGCCATCTGTCAACCGGCCACAAGATGTGGCACGAGTCGCCAGATGGCACAAGCCCAGGCTAATCAGGAGTGAGAAAGTCAACTGATCACTGAAGCCTTGGGTCATGCACAAGGTTTCAGGGAGTACTAAAATAATCCAGTTCATCCCGTTAATCCTGTCAAACAGAAATAGACGGCTGAACTCTTACAAAAAGACCTTATGCCTCAAGCCTTGCGCCATTTCCTAACCGATCAACCCCGATTCCTTCAGTCGCGTTATTAATTCCTCGGCCTGCTCCTCAGCAGTGCCCGATATGAACTCGCATTTTCTTTCCCTGGCAACCGGCGTCAAAGAGAGCACACTGGTACGCGATCCTGCCTCTCCAACCTGGTCCCGGGAAAGGCCCAGGTTTTCCAAGCCCCACTCTTCGACCTTTCCTTGCTCGAAAGCTGCTTCGATCCCCAAAAGCCCGATATCCCTGGGCTGTGCCGAAGCCGGATGGATGGTCAGCGCAGCAGGCAGAGAAAGTGCAAACTCCTCCTGGAATCCATCAGCCCTGCGGTCAATGCGGAGGCCAGAGCCCTCATGCTCAACGGAATGCGCCCAGGTCACCAGAGGCAGATCAAGCAGGACAGCGGTCTGTGGTCCTACCTGGCCCGTGTCGCTATCGGTTGTCCTGGTGCCGAAAAGGACCAGATCAAACGGGGCGAGCTTTTTGATTGCGGCAGCCAGAGCGGTGGACGTTGCGAGCGTATCTGATCCGGCAAGCGCAGGGTCACAAAGCAGAACGCTGCGGTCTACACCCATGGCCATGGTTTCGTAGAGAACGAAAGCACAAGCTGCCGGGCCCATGGAAAGAGAAGTCACTGTCCCGCCACGCTCTTCCTTCATATGCAGAGCGGCCTCCAGAGCTGGCCGATCAAACGGGTTCAGCGCCAATTGATCAGGCGACCGGATCACCCGCCCATGCGAGGTGTCCACAATCACGGCTTTGACGCATACAATGATGTGAAATCCCATCCGGCCTCCTCTATCCCAATATACCCCTGGCAATAACCATGCGGTGAATCTCGCTGGTTCCCTCGTAAATTCTCGTCACCCTGGCATCGCGGTAGTACCGCTCCACAGGGTACGATTTGGAGTACCCGTATCCACCGTGGATCTGGACGGCCATGTCTGTCACCTTACTCGAAACCTCTGAGGCATAGAGCTTGGCCATGGCCGCTTCCTGGGTAAAAGACTTCCCCTTGTCGCGCAGCACAGCCGCACGAAAGGCCATAAGCCGGGCCGCATCTACATGCGTGGCCATGTCAGCGATCATCATCTGCACAGCCTGGTGCCTGGCGATAGGAACACCAAACTGGCGGCGTTGTTTGGCGTACCGGATCGCTTCGTCGAGCGCGGCCTGGGCAATACCGACGGCCTGGGCAGCAATACCGACCCTGCCGGTATCAAGCGCTGCAAGCCCGATACGTAACCCCATGCCTTCCTTTCCCAAGAGATTTTCGGCCGGTATCTGGCAGTCATAAAGGCGAATCGATGTAACCGGGTTGGCCCGCATGCCACACAGATCCTCAAGATCACCCACCACGAATCCGGGAGTGCCTCTCTCGGCAATAATTACGCTAATCCCTTTGCGGCCGGCTTTGGGGTCTGTGCGGGCGAAGATCAGGCAAACATCAGCAACGCCGCCGTTGGTGACAAAGACCTTGTTGGCGTTGACCAGAAAATGGTCACCGTGGCGGATGGCTGTGGCTTCGATGCCGGCCGCGTCGGACCCCGCGTTGGGTTCCGTCAGACAGAAGGCCCCTATTTTTTCGCCCCTGGCAAGAGGCGGCGCCCATCTGCGTTTCTGGTCTTGGGAGCCAAAGGCCAAAAGCGGGTAGACGGCCACGCTGTTGTGAACGGTCACGCAGAGTCCAAGGCCGGCGCAAGCCCGTGAAATTTCTTCAATCACGATGATGTAGCCCACCGAGTCCATGCCTGCTCCACCCAGCTCTTTGGGCGCCTGAACTCCAAAGTAACCCAGCTTGCCCATTTTTTCCACCACTTCCCAGGGGAAGCGGGCCTCCTGGTCGATCTCTTTGGCAATGGGTTCAAGCTCGCGCTCGCAAAAGGCACGCACTGAACGCCGCACAGTCCGATGTTTTTCCGACAAAAAAGTGTCCATAATCGATTTTCTTAACAGTTCACCGCCGAGCCGCAGAGGAAACCGTTTTTTTTCGAACTAATGTGAGAAGCGACAATGGCAAAAAATAAGATGTCCAAATATCGAACATATGATCGTTTGTTGATGTATCAGAATTTGACGGAAAAATCAAAGCGTGAGGGCCGGGGCTTCATTGTGTTGAGATCTACTGTACGTCGAGTAAGTGCTTGGCAGGTGTTGCCTAGAATGGCCTGGGTTCCAAGAGCTCAAAGCCGCTCTCCTTATCCACAAGACGAACGGCTGTCGTGTCTAAGATTTCATAAAGGATGACTTCGCCCACCAACCAGGTTCTCACGCCTGGCCTCAAGCATCCGGTCATGGTTTGCCCAGACCTGCCAAGGGATGCGTGAATGTGCAGGATCGGCTTACCGGCTTGCCCAGGGGCAAGGACACCCACGCCGACAACCTCATGGGCATTTTCCACAGGCAATAGCATCGGGTCTGGTGGCCTTTCTTCGGAACGTCTCGGGCCAACCACGACTTCTCCCTCTCCAATACCACCTACCAGGATGACATGGCCCACAGAGACTCCGTTCTCTGCCGCGAAATGCTCAATGCAATCGGGTATCACATCACCATCCTCAAGCCGTATAACGAAAACGCGGCCCGTGCGTCCTTCGCTTGCCTTCATAACCGCCCTCCTTGCTCCCAGTTCAGCATCATGGCGTAGACCAAGCGCCACTTTTCTAGTCTTTTTGACCGCAAGAGTCAAGGCTGCCAAAGTCATAATAGGTTTCACGTTGGCCTGGGGGGCCACACATGAGGGTTGACAAACATCTCCATGAACTGAATACGGTCATTGTTCTTGCAATCAGTTCGACCTTGAAATTTGGAGAATTGCCGGGCAATGTCGTTTTACAAAAGGGAGAAGCTGGTTTACCTAAGAAATCCGTGGTTAATGTCACACAAATCAAGACATTCGACAAGAATAGTCTCAAAGAAAAGATCGGCAGTCTGACAAAAGACAGGATAGCCGAAGTTCACGAAGGCATGAAACTCATCATGGGTATTCCATGATCCCCGGTCTTCTCAATCGGGACGATAAAGAGTGTCAGAAACGTGGCGGTGCAAAGACCGGTGACAAAGGTAGGGGCCATGGTGCCCCAGACAATGGAGTATCTCGGGATGCCCAAGGCCATCTATTTCTTATCAATATACTCCGGGAACCTGCAGGGGGCTATCCCAACCTGCTGAGAACTTCCACTTTTTTCTTGTTTTTCTTGCATTCCTCGGTGGGTGCTGTTATTGTCCAATCAGCATTCTGGTTTAAGGCAAACCTTGCTTTAACGCGCTGGAAAGGAGCTCCCTATGTTTGATCTTAACAAGGACGATATGTTGAGCAAAATCTATCAATACAAACTGGACCGGCCAGACGGTTGGTGCAACATCTCAGTCCATGAAATCATCGCAAGCGAAAATGCCAAGGTTGAATTCATTGCCGTGCCAAACCTAGGTGTACTGCAAGCTGAAAGAGAGTATTTCGGTGTGGGAGACACCTTGGAAGACGCTTTGGCTGCCTGCCTGAGTAAGATCAAATCCGTAAGTATCAAGGGCTTATTTCCCAAACTTGAGGAAGCGTACAAGTAATTTGGCCTTTGGCATCGGCTTGACAGATACGCCCGAAACAGATAATAGCAGTTCGTGTCATGGTGTTTGGGTAGGTTAGAAGCCGGGATCTGAGGTGAGCCAGAGCATCATATGAATACGGCAATCAGGCTAATGGCAATACCAGCCCCAAAAATGCAATTCCTCCAAGATAATGCTTTGCTTCTCAGAAATGCTTCTTGGATCTTTGATTCCAATCCGTAGAATTTGCCTGTTAATGGTGGTTCATTTGAAAACGACACCTCCAGTTCAAGATATTGGTCCCATTCCGGTCCTCCAGGTGCCTTTAGCTCATCAATCCCACGATTCAAGGTTTTGATTTGAGTTGTTTCACGGCTTATGGTCTCTTCAAAATACCCCTTGAGTATCTCAGAGATTTCTTTGAATCCATCATCCCCATCCTTTAGGACGAAGTCTAGATTTTGCATTTTCGTAAATGCAGAAATTGAAGTTGAATATGTTGGGACAACGATTCGGTAAACAAATGGATAATGGTCAGCGTTTGACAGCAACCACCCAATAGTCGTTACTAATGCTCCGGCTATGCCAAGATAATGCTTGATTTTGAGAGGTCTCATTAGAATCTCCCACCCAGGTCACGATTTGTTGAGTTGATGAAGGTTTTGCTGCACATATGTTGTGCGCCATGCGCCATATATCCTCTGAAGGTCCTTCGATCAGAAGGTCTTGAAGTTATAGGCTTCTTTTATAATCGCAACATCCATCCTTACCAGGAATGTCTCCGTCGTGAAGAGGCGTTGAGAATATATGCCGAACAGATGGACCTGAAAGTGATTTACCAAGACGGCTACGACGTGGAAACATTCCTGCAAAACGTGGTTTTCCGCGAAGCAGAACGGTGCAACTTCTGCTATCATGATCGGCTCAAGTCCACTGCGCTCATTGCCAGACGCGGCCATTTTGATTACTATACTTCTTCCCTTTTGCAAAGTAAATTTCAAAAGCATGAGGTGATAAGGTCAATTGGTGAGAGCCTTGGAAAGTCCTGTGGTGTGCCGTTCTTCTACAGAGATTTTCGACAAGGCTGGAAAGAAGGCATTGAGACGTCCAAGCGTCTGAATATGTACCGCCAGCAATACTGCGGATGTATTTACAGCGAAAAAGAGCGGTTTTTTAAGGCTCGCCGATAGTCTGACGGCATTCCTGCAACTCATCCCACCTGATCGTCACGTCCATTGCAATCTACCCCTTTCATATCTCCCACCTATCCATTTTTTTTCCAACAGATTGGCATATTTTTTCTCACCCTATAACCTTTTTTACCCATTTATATAACATATATTATCCTTTTGGGGATATGCGGATCACGTGGCATTACAAGCTAACCTATTAGAATAGCTAACCTATTACCCCATCAACCCGGAATGGCACGAGGCTTGATATATAGTTCTGTGAAACGCCGGTGTTAAACAACGAATCACTCAGGAATATGGTCTTAAAAAGCCAAGATCAAGAGAATTCTTGCCAGTCTTATTGTTTGGCAAATTGGACACCTACGATTATGGCAGCTAGGTTACTGGGGGTATATATATTTTTCTGGTTGATACTGTCAGGTATTAACCTCTGGTGGTGGTGACTCTGTACCTTCGTCTGTCTTACATTCCTCCCATATCCTGTCCATCTCTTCAATGGAAGCCGAATCCAGCGAGCGACCCTGTTTCCTCAAAGCCTCCTCAACTGATTGAAATCGTGATATAAACTTTGAAATGGCCGCAGTAAGGGCCGTCTCAGGATGGACTCTTATGAATCGACTGAGGTTTACCATGGTAAAAAGCAAATCCCCGAATTCTTCGGCTGACTTCTGGGCATCACCTTTTTTCAACACAGCCTTGAACTCCCTTAGCTCTTCATCAACCTTCATGAGTACACTGCCGACATCCGGCCAATCGAATCCGGCTCCTGAGGCCCGTTCTCCCAAACGATAGGCTCGCATCAAGGCTGGGAGCTTCCTGGGGACAGTATCAAGAAAAGACTTTCGGGCTATTTCCTTGTTTTGGGCTTCAGCGGTTTTGATTTCCTGCCATTGGGCCTTCACTTCATCGACATTTGAGACCTGGACTTTACCAAATACATGGGGATGACGCCGAATCATCTTCTCGGTGATTGCCCGCACCACGTCTTTGATGCTGAAAGCCCCGATCTCTTCGAAGATCACAGCCAAAAACACAATATGAAAGAGCAAGTCCCCAAGTTCCGCACACACTTCTTTGTGCGTGCCGGATTCAATGGCATCCAGAACCTCGTAGGCCTCTTCTATCAAATATACTTTGATTTTCTCGGGAGTTTGTGCCTGGTCCCATGGGCAACCGCGGTCGCTGCGAAGGGTCTGAACCAGGTCAATAAGGCGTTCAAAATAGCTATTGGGCGCTACTGCTTTTTCCACGATGCCTTCAACGCTTTGACGTTATCGCGGAACTTCTCTCTCATTTCCATAGGTACTGCCGCAACCAACTTCTCCGACGTCGCACTCACATAGGGAGCGATGCGGGAATTCTTTATCACAGCAGAGTCCTTAGGAAGAAATGCCATAAGAGGAATCAGTAACACAGAGACGATGAGAACAGCCTTTAGCATGGCAAAGGTGCCACCGAGAATACGGTCTGCCCAACCTAATGCAGCCGCTCTGAACAGATGTTTGAGGATCACGCCTGCAAATCCAATGGCAAGAAAGATGATGGTAAAAGCCAGGAAGAAACTAATAATGTTCAGATATGCTCTATTTGCGATCAACCGAGAAAGCCAGCCTGCCAGTAGCGGATAGAAAGTGTAGGCTCCGTAAAAACCGCCAAACACCCCAACAACGGAGGTTATCTCTTTTATGACGCCACGGAAGAGGCCACGAACCAGACAAAATCCCCCGATCAAACTAATGGCTATGTCCAGCGCATTCATGGATATTGCCCTTTTTGTTAAGATTTCCAAGTATGATGGTCTCGTAAAAAGTCGTCACTCCGGTGAAAACCGGAGTCCATATTAGTTCCAACTACCTGAAAATACTGGATGCCAGCTTTTGCCGAAATGAAAAAAAATACATTTTTTGACTTTTTACGAGACCATCAAGTATTGACGGACTCGTAAAAAGTACGCAAACAGACGGCACAGTAAAAAGCTCCAGATGCAAGGCGCGCAAATCTTGAGGAATGAGGCGTACTTACGGTACGTCGCAATGACGATCAGCCTTCGCTGAAGCTTCGGCCCGATAGGGAAGATGAAGTGCAACGCCGCAGATGGACTTTTTGCGAAGCCGTCAAGTATTGTGCGTCTAACAAATGCCTATATTCAAGTCAAGCCATTTTTCGAGCCTAAAGAGGCATGAGATCTATCTTTTGCAGTTTGCAAAACAGGCAGGACCTATGTTAGGAAGAGATAAACAAACCACGCCAAAAGGACCTTGAAGGGGGCCGGGCGTTCGCAAGCTCATAAATGCCTTGTATGCCTAATCCGCCTCCGGCGGAGTAAAATGCCTAAAATCGGGGTTGCACGTTCTGTTCTTAACTTTAGGCACAAGGCACTTTGGGCATTTCGATGGAACAAAGTATGGCAGAGCCAATGACTCTTTCAGCCGTCCGCCTGCGGGCCGTAGCCTTCGGGCTCTCCGCCATAGGCTTCGGCCCGCAGGCG